>JBIIGH010000070.1:0-10530 GCA_044236565.1 Algoriphagus sp.
TTCCATACCAACTGTAAAAAGTCTTCTTTAAAATCCATAAAAAATAAGTCTAAAAAGTAAGAGAAATATAGCTAAAAACTGATCCCTATGCAAGGGGTCAGGGGCTATTTAAAAATTGAAAACGAAGCCTGGTTCTGGCCTACTTAAGGTACTGATCCAAGAGTTGTTTCATCTCCAGCTGTAGCTTTTGCGCTTCTTGCCGAGCTACTTTTGCAAAATCCTTTTCCTTGGAGGCAAAGATGATGCCTCGGCTGGAGTTGACGAGCAGGCCGCAACTGCTATTCATGCCGAAGCGGGCCACATCGGCCAAACTACCTCCTTGAGCGCCTACGCCAGGCACGAGCAAGAAATGCTCTGGCACTGTTTTCCGCACTTCTCCGATAAGTTCACCGCGCGTAGCACCGACCACATACATCAGATTTTCTGTACTTCCCCAGGTTTGGCTTTTTTCCAACAACGACTGGTAGAGTGGCTTGCCAGAAGCGTCTTGAAGGAGCTGGAAGTCTAGCGAGCCTGGATTGGAGGTCAAGGCAAGAACAATCGCCCATTTGCCCTCAAATTCCAAAAAGGGAGTTACCGAATCCTTGCCCATGTAGGGAGCAACGGTAATGGAATCGAAGTTCATGTGCTTAAAAAATGCTTCTGCATAGCGGGTAGCCGTATTGCCTATGTCTCCCCGCTTGGCATCTGCGATGGAAAAGATGTGGTTCGGGATCAGTGCCTCTACTTTGGCGAGTGTTTCCCAGCCTTTGGCGCCATGGGCTTCAAAAAAAGCCGTATTGGGTTTGTATGCTACCGCAAAGTCTGCCGTCTCCTCGATGATTTGCTGGCAGAAAGAGAAAATAGGGTCAGCCTCATTTTTTAGGTGTTCAGGAATTTTGTCAAGGTCTGGATCTAATCCTACACAGAGAAAGGAGGATTTTTGTTGGATCTGGGCAAAAAGTTCGGCTCTAGTCATGGGCGGGAAGAATCTGCGTAAAGGTAGAAATTTATTCTCTTTTCCACTTGACCCATGCCCCTGAGAGGGATACCGCGGCCGAAATCAAGAAAAAGAGCAAGCTAAATGCGACTGCCTCGGTCTCTTGGATCCCTGCATAGGAGTGGGCATAGACCACGACAAGCTCTCGGGCTCCCACTCCGCCTATGGTCAGCGGCAATACCGCCACGATTGAGGAAAGTAAAAATACGGCTTGATAGGCTAGAAATTTATCCTGCACCCCAAGGGCCAGTAGCAAGCAGACCACAGCCGCCATCTGGGCAAGTTGGCCTAGAAGCGACCAGAAGATTCCCTTCCAAAAGGAAGGCAGGAAGTTCGAAAAGAGGAATTTTTGAAGCAGCCAAAATCCAGGGATCATCCCTATCGCTCCTACCGCAAACAATATTTTGCCTATTCCTGGATTGCCTAAGGGAAGTGGGAGCTCGATTACAAGCAGAATTCCAAAAAGTAACCCAAGGATGGCAATCAGCCCTCCTAGGCGATCCAACAGACTCGCTTTCAGGAGTTCCTTGACCGGTGTTTTAAATTGGTTATTTAGGAGGTAAACCTTGTACCCATCTCCGCCTATTCCTCCTGGTAAAAATAGGTTGTAGAACATACCGATTAGGTAAAGGCGCCAGTTTTCCCAGAAGCTGAGGGAAATGTGGATATTGGCAAAGTAGGCATTGAGACGAATGGCGGTGGCCACCTTACTCCCAACGAATAGTGCAATGGCAGGGACCAACCAGCCCCAAGAGAGGGTTTTGGAGAGCTGCAGCAGGTTGTCCGTATCGATTTTCTGAAAAACCAGGTACAGAGCCCCTCCTGTGAGGAGAATTTTAAGGGCAGTTTTTAACTGGTTTTTAAGGGTGGACATGGAATCCTTAGTTGGACGTTTGCACTTCCTGTTCCCCAGTGTAGAGGGCCTTGACGCGGTAAGTTTTCTTGTCCTGAGATTCGAAATAGGTGCGGACGATGATCTCCGCAATTATTCCTGTAGTGATCAGTTGGATGCCACCCAAGATCAACATGAATCCAAGGATCAAGATGGGACGTCCCCAGATGTCCTCACCTAGAATTTTTAGCGCTAAGAGGTACACATTGATGATGCCTCCCAATAGGAAGGCAAGTAATCCAAGCCCACCAAACAGGTGGATGGGGCGCTGGAAATATTTTTGAAAAAATAGCATGAGGATCAAGTCGGCCATCACCTTGAAGGTGCGACTGAGTCCGTACTTGGAAGTGCCATGAATCCGTGGGTGGTGCTTGACATCCACTTCGGTCATCTTGGCTCCCTCTTGCTTGGCAAGTACCGGGATAAAGCGATGCAGCTCTCCATAGAGCCCCATGTTTTGGGCAATGTCGGCCTTGTACACCCGAAGCGTGCAGCCATAGTCCTTGAGGTGTACGTTGGTGGAATTTCGAATGATCCAGTTGGCGATTTTGGAAGGAATTTTTCGGAGCACAAATCCATCTTTCCGGTTGGCTCTGCGCCCTGCCACCACGTCCCATTCCTCGTCGATTGCTTTTTGAAGCATGCCTGGAAGGTCGGTTGGATCATTTTGCAAATCCCCATCCATGGTAGCAATGTATTCCCCTGTGGCCTGATCAATGCCTGCTGCCAACGCGGTGGTTTGCCCGTAGTTGCGGTTAAAAATCACAAGCTTGGTCCGGGTATTCGCGTATTTTTTTACTTCAGCTACCGTGCGATCCGTGCTACCATCCTCTACCAGGATTACTTCGTAGTCCATTCCCGAGAGTGCGGCATAAGTGGCTTTCAGGAGGGGCTGGATGTTATCTTCTTCGTTGTAGACGGTGATGACGACGGATAAAAGTGGCTTGTTCATGGCAGGGAAAGATTCCTCAAAAGTACCTTTTTAACCGCATTTGGTCAAAAGGCTTCGTGTTTTTGCATCAAATCCCTCCAAAAATCCCAGCTACCTGCTGTATCTTTGGGGATGCGCGCTGCTCAACCTTCTGCCGTGATAGCCAATCCCTGGGTGCTGCTACTCCTTTTTTGTGGGTTGGTGGGGCCTTTTGCCCTAGACTTTCACCTGCATTACCCCGACGAAATCTACTACCGTGACGCGTCGGTCAAGATGCTGCAGACCGGGGATTACCTGACGACGTACTTGGGTTCGGGGGAGTTGCGCTTCAAGAAACCGATCTTGACCTATTGGGCGGGGCTCGCAGGATTCAAACTCTTTGGCGTGCATGCCTTCGGTTCACGCATCTTTTTTTTGTTGGCAGGGGCAGCTACAGTTGGCCTAACCTACCTCCTTGGAAAAACAGTATTTGGGGATCGGAAAATTGCAGGAACTGCAGCCTTGATCGCTGCCTCCAATCCCATTTTAATTTTTGCTTCTACGCGCTCCATTCCAGATGTGCTGTTGGTGCTGACGATTACGGTCGCTGCGCTAGGCTTTGCAGGGCTACTCCGAGATGGGGAGCAGGCAAAGAAAAAGTTCCTATGGCTGCTGTACTTGGGCTTGGCCCTTGCCTTCGAAGTGAAGGGGCTTCCAGCAGTAGCCTTGGGAGGGATAGGCGTCTTATACCTGCGATTCAATCCCTGGCAGCGGGTTTCTTGGAAAAAGCTGCTGTACCTCCCTGCGCTGCTTGTGGCCTTAGGAATTGCCGTATTCTGGTTTGTGGCGATGTGGCAGCTGCACGGGCCTGCGTTTTTGGATAGTTTTTTGGAGGATCAGGTGGGTACGCGGGTGACCTCACGCGTCTTGTTGGTACTTCAAAATGGAACGGTAGCATCGCTGCTAGTGGTAGGCATGTTTCTTCCTTGGGTCGCTTTGGCGATTCCCAAGGCGAAGGATACCCTAGTAACAGCCTGGAAGGAAAACCCTCAATTTTTTGCCTTTGCGATCCTCTGGGGGCTGGCCATCCTGGGCATGGGCGCGCTTACTAGCAAATTTTACGAGCGCTACTTGCTGCCTGTGGCACCCGTATTGGCGCTGTGGCTTGCGTGGTTACTTGTTCGTGGAGGGGGCTTAGATCGAGCAAAAGGGCTGAAAATAGCCGCAGTGTTCCTGCTTTCTTTGGTGGCGCTTGTGGTCGGGGTGAATGTTTGGATCTTGGTTACTGGGTCAAGCGAATGGGTTTCGGTTGGCTATGTAAGTTTGGGAGTCCTATTTCTAGGTTATGGCGTAAGGACATTGCTTCGTTCTTCTGTCCTGCCTCCAAAGCTGCTTGCACTTTCCATCTTGTTTCTATTCTTTCAAGTGACAGGCATTACGCGATTGATTTCTTTGCCACATCAAGGGGTTCAAGCGGCAGCGGTCGTGGAAGAGATAGGTGTAGGGAGTCCGATTGGCTTTGCTGGCAACTTGCATGAGGGGTCAAAGATTCGGATGAGTTTGGGTACCGCTTACGATTTGGTTGACTTGTCGAGAGAGGGATGGAAGGAGGAAGCCAAAAGCTATACCTATTTGATCTTGGAAGACCGGCTACTGTCCGAATGGGATACGGTAGGCTATGAAGTGCGGGTGGCCAGTACCTACTTAGATTCCAAAGCCATTCCTGATTTTCTGCGCGCAAGCAGTACCGCTGCGCGTGAGGAGCTGCAGGTAAAGCAGGGTAAACGCTATTTCTTACTTCAAAAAAAATAAACCCGAAGAGATATTCTTCGGGTTTGGGGTACGATTAGCTATTTTTCTCTTTGTGTTTTTCCAGCTGTCGCCGTAGACCTTCTACCGCCTCATCAGCTGCAGCTTCAAAGGAGTCGTCTTGATTTTTGGCAAAAAACTGCTTTCCAGGCACGTTTAACTTGATTTCTACGAGTTTATTCTGGTTTTTTTCATTTTTATCCAGTCTCAAAAACACCTCGCCATCTAAAATGCTGTCGTAGAATGTGTCCAGTTTATCGGCCTTCTTCTGAATAAAACTGATCAATTTTTGATCGGCGTCGAAGTGAATGGAATGCATCTGTAGTTTCATCGCGTGGGGGTTTAAGGGTTAAACATGTGAATACTTATGCTTTGGGATGTGCTTGTTCAAACACAGCCTTGAGTTTCTCCATAGAATTGTGGGTATAGACTTGAGTGGCGGCGAGGTTGGCATGCCCCAATAAATCCTTGACGGCATTCAAGTCGGCCCCTTTGTTTAAGAGGTGGGTTGCAAAGGTATGACGGAGTAAGTGGGGGCTTCGTTTCGAATTTTGTGCGAATAGATCCAGGTAGTGCTTCACGATCCTGTAGATCAGCATGGGATAGGCTTTTTCTCCTTTGCTGCTGCGAATAAAGTAATCTTCTCCTTCCACCCTGTTGAACTGGGCTTCTACCACTTGTTTATAGTTCGTGATATTTCGCTGTAGTGATTTGGTCAAAGGGATAATGCGCTCTTTTTGTCTTTTCCCCAACACTTTGACTTGTTCTTCATAAAGGTGGATATCCTTCCACTTTAAGGAGGTAAGTTCGGAGAGACGCACGCCGGTGAGGTACAGGAATTCGAGTACCATTCGGTCCCGCTGCCCCTCAAAGGTGGGTGCGTAAACCTCCTCTTCCAATACAGATTCAATCGTAGTTTCCTGTAAAAACTCGGGAAGCTTTTTTGGGGTTTTCAGCGACTTTAATTTGTAGGTAGGATCCTTTTGGATGATTTTGGAGCGCATCAGAAACTTGTAGAAGGAACGAAGTGTGGCCAACTTTCGGTTGACAGTAGTTTGGCTAAGCCCTTGTTCCACCAAATCGATGATCCATGCACGCAAGTCAGGATGGGTACAGTGGGAGAGATCGTCTATTGAAAAGGATAGATTTACAAAGTCCTGGGCTTGTTCCAGGTCTTTGCGGTAGGCCAGCACGGTATGCGCACTGCTCCGTTTTTCGTATTCCAAGTAGTTGATAAACGAATCAATCATGGGATGAATTTGCTACTTAAGATACGTGTAATTTTCGAATAGGTTGGTGTAAAAAATAAGGGTGAGGAAACAAGGGTTAGGTCTCTGTCAAAAAAAGGAGGCAAATATTACAGGGATAAAAAAAAAGCACCAGCCGAATGACTGGTGCTTTGAATATGGGGCAAATGCCACCGCAATTACTTCATGAATTGCTCCTGAAGCTTCTGCTTATACGCAGCCTTGATGACTTGATCTCTTCTTTTCACAGAAGGCTTAGTAAATGCCTGACGGGCTCTCAATTCACGAACCGCACCGGTTTTGTCAAACTTCTTCTTAAAACGCTTAAGCGCCTTATCGATAGATTCGTTTTCTTTAATGTTGATTATGATCATAGCTGTACACCTCCTTTCGGATTGCAAATGTACAGGTTATCTTTTTAATTGCAAGGCAAAATCAAAAAATTGGTCAACGGCTAACGGTCAACAGTCCACCGCTCACTTAATTGGACCTCAACTCCTGTTTTCTTTAGTAACCTCTACTAAAGCGGATCTTCAGATCTTATCTATGTTGGGGAGCCAAAAAATTAGGCTGTCTCTTTCGGGACAGCCTAATTTTAAGTACTTGTATTTCCGTGAATCAATATGGTGGTGTCAAAATCAATGTTTGAAGTCCGCCACAATCTGCCGTGGACTGTCGACTGTGGTCTGTTGACTAAAAACTGTCAACAGCTTACATCAATCTGCCGTGGACCGTCGACTGTGAACCGTTGACTAAAGATTAGTCTACGACTTTCTCAGCCAAGACTACGATGGTATTTTGCTTTACTTCTACCACGCCACCTTCTACTTGTAGGGATTGCTTTCCTTCTGTTGTGGTGAAGGAAACAGCCCCTTTGCCCAAGGCAGATACAATGGGTGCGTGATTAGTTAGTACTTGAAATGCGCCTAAAGCCCCAGGAAAGGTAGCCTCGCTCACTTCTCCTTGGAAAACTTTTTTATCTGGCGTAACGATTTCTAAGTGCATGGCGTATTCGATCTTCGGGTAGTACACTCACCTTGCCTCTTGGATTACTTCAAGAGGCAGGAATGAGAAGAAATTTATTTTACTTCTGCGAGCAACTTTTCTCCTTTGGCGATGGCATCTTCGATGCTGCCCACCAAGTTGAACGCTGCTTCTGGCAAATGGTCAAGCTCACCATCCATGATCATGTTAAATCCTTTGATGGTGTCTTTGATGTCTACTAGCACTCCCTTAAGACCGGTAAATTGCTCGGCTACGTGGAATGGCTGAGACAAGAAACGCTGCACGCGACGAGCGCGGTGTACCACCTGCTTATCCTCTTCAGAAAGTTCTTCCATACCCAAGATGGCAATGATGTCCTGAAGTTCCTTGTAACGCTGAAGGGTTTCCTTCACACGCTGTGCACAGTTGTAGTGATCGTCACCCAAGATATCTGGAGAGAGAATTCGTGAAGTAGAGTCCAATGGATCCACGGCAGGGTAGATACCCAATTCCGCAATCTTACGAGACAATACCGTAGTGGCATCCAAGTGCGCAAAGGTCGTTGCTGGAGCTGGGTCAGTCAAGTCATCCGCAGGTACGTAAACTGCCTGTACGGAAGTGATTGAACCATTTTTAGTAGAAGTGATTCGTTCCTGCATGGCACCCATTTCGGTAGCCAAGGTAGGCTGGTAACCTACGGCAGAAGGCATACGTCCAAGAAGTGCAGACACTTCAGAACCAGCCTGAGTGAATCGGAAAATGTTGTCGATAAAGAACAAGATGTCCTTGCCTTGGCCAGAGCCATCGCCATCACGGTAGTATTCCGCAAGGGTAAGACCAGTCAAGGCCACGCGAGCACGTGCTCCTGGAGGCTCGTTCATCTGTCCAAACACGAATGTTGCTTTGGAGTCTTCCAACTTCTTAAGATCTACTTTGGATAGATCCCATCCACCTTCAGTTTCCAAGCTATGGATAAAGTCCTCACCGTAAGTTACGATGCCTGACTCGATCATTTCTCTCAAAAGGTCATTTCCCTCACGGGTTCTTTCTCCTACACCTGCAAATACAGACAAACCAGAGTACGCTTTCGCGATGTTGTTGATCAATTCTTGGATCAATACGGTTTTACCTACACCCGCACCACCGAATAGACCAATCTTACCTCCTTTAGCATAAGGCTCGATCAAGTCGATTACCTTAATACCTGTGAAGAGTACTTCGGTAGAAGTAGAAAGGTCCTCAAATCTTGGAGCAGAGCGGTGAATTGGAAGACGCTTACCTGCAGGTACCTGAGGTAGACCGTCGATAGCTTCACCCACTACATTGAAAAGTCGGCCTTTGATGCCTTCGCCGGTAGGAACAGAGATGGGCTGACCTAAATCACGCACTTCCATGCCACGAACCATGCCTTCTGAAGAATCCATTGCGATGGTTCTTACTCGGTCTTCACCTAGGTGCTGCTGCACTTCCAACACTACCTTCTGGCCGTTGTCTTTTGTGAGTTCCAGCGCGTCTAGGATGTTGGGCAGTTTTCCGCCTTCAAAGGATACGTCCACCACCGGGCCGATTACCTGAGTTATCTTGCCAATATTTGCCATTTGATTTGATGAAAGGTAAAAAGAGTCTCTTCTATAATTCGACCGCAAAATTAGTGAGAAAAGCCTTAAACCAAAGGATATTTGGAAAAATTAATCTGAATTGATTCAGAAAATTGTTGAGCGATTCGATTTTTTTGAATTCAGCCAGCAACTACTTTAGCTCCAATCGCCTTGCGAATAGAAAAGCTTTGGTCCAATAAGCGCTCCTCAGGTAATCTTCGGTCACACCAAGTGAGGTGGAGGCATGGATAAAACGCACTTTATTTTTTTGCGCCTCCGTGACAATTCCGGTATGTGTGACCTCTTTTTTCTTTTTTCCGGTGGCAAAAAATAAGACATCACCAGGTCGAATCTTGCGTTCAGGGATTTTTTTACCCAGCTTACTTTGTTCTGTAGATGTTCTTGGGAGTTTGATCCCTACCGAAGCAAAGGAATGGTAAACTAAAGCAGAGCAGTCCATTCCTGCGCGTGTGGTGCCTCCATAGCGGTAGGGCGTGCCGCGGTAGGATTTGGCCGTTTCGATAAGGGTAAATTCCGGTGAGGACTTGGCTGCTCTCCGTTTACTGCTGCAGCTGCCCATTGCCAAGAGCATAAAAACACAGAGAAAAAAGAAGGTATTCGAAGAAAAATAAATTCGTTTCAAGGGAATTTGTTTAGGCCGTTTCAAGTTTACCCTTCAAACGAATAAATTCAAAAGATTCTTCAACTAAAATAAATCATTCCCGCTTCAGGCCCACACATTCAAGAGGGAGTGTATCTTTACCTTATTCTTAACCTAGTCTTCTTTTTATGCAGATCCAACAGTTTTATGACGAAGGTCTAGCCCATGCTAGCTATGCCATTTTGAGTCAGGGAAAAATTGCCCTGGTCGATCCAGGGAGAAATCCACAGCTCTACAGGGACTTTGGGTCCGCACATGCGGCTCAGATTGTGGCCGTCATTGAAACTCACCCGCATGCTGATTTTGTGAGTTCCCACCTGGAATTCCACCAAAACGAGGGAGCGACTATCTATGTATCCAAACTGGTCGGGGCTGCCTATCCCCATGTAGGATTTGACCAGGGAGATTCCTTTGCTTTAGGGGAGGTTACCCTTCATGCCCTTCCTACTCCAGGGCACTCCCCTGACTCCATCAGCATTCTATTGAAGGACTCAGAGGGAAAAGACCATGCGCTATTCTCAGGGGACACACTATTTATTGGAGATGTAGGTCGGCCTGACCTCCGTGAAAAGGCAGGTAACCTGACCGCACAGCGGGAAGAGCTGGCAAAAATGATGTACCATACCGTGCAGCAAAAATTAAAACCCTTGGCAGACGAGGTACTCGTATTTCCTGCACATGGAGCCGGCTCACTTTGCGGTAAAAATTTGAGCGATGCCCGTCAATCCACCATTGGGGAGCAGCGCGCCACCAACTGGGCTTTTTCAGCTCCTGACGAAGTCGTATTTGTTCAAACGCTACTCCAAGGACAGCCCTACATTCCGAAGTACTTTGGGTATGCGGTAGACTTAAACAAGCATGGTGCACCCGCCTACCAGCGGTCCATTTCCCAGGTGTCCATCTGGCCAGAAGGAGCTACTCTTCCTGCGGGTGCTTTGGTGATCGATACACGCAAGCAAGATCAATTTGCTGCAGGCCACATTCCGGGTTCGATCAACATCATGAATGGGGGCAAATTTGAAACCTGGCTCGGTTCCATTGTGGGGCCTGAAGAGCGGTTTTTCCTGGTTGCAGAAACTGCCGCTGAACTTGAAATTTTAATTCATAAGGCGGCAAAAATCGGGTACGAAGCAGGGATTGAAGGAGCAGTCGTCAATCCAGCAGGAATGACGGAGCAAGGAACCTCCTTTGACTTGTCGGGCTTTACTTCCAACCCTGAAGCATTTACCCTGGTGGATATTCGCAGCCGTGATGAGCATGCCACTACCCCTATTTTTGCCGGAGCAATCAATATTCCTTTGCCAGAGTTGCGGGAAAGAGCGGGGGAAATACCGATGTCCAAGCCGATTCTAATCCATTGTGCAGGAGGTTACCGCTCGGCAGCAGGAAGCAGTATAGTGGCAGGGCAGGTCAAGCAAGTACCGGTGCTGGACTTTAGCGAAGCGATCAA
>JBIIGH010000071.1:0-10526 GCA_044236565.1 Algoriphagus sp.
TGGAACCCACGGCCAAGACAACTCCGTTTTCGCGAACGGCTTGCACCAGGAGTTGCCCTTCTTTGATGGTGAAGGTCAGTGGTTTTTCGAGGTAAATGTCCTTCTTCGCTTTGCAGGCATCGATGGCCATCAGCGCATGCCAATGATCGGGTGAAGCAATCACCACCGCATCTACGTTGGGATCTTGGAGGAGCTCTCGGTAGTCCTCGTAGAGTTTGGGAGCAACCACTGGTTTACTTGCGTCCGTTAGACCTTTTTGAACGCGAAGTGCAAATCGCTCTCGCTTGATTGCATACACATCGGCTCCGGCGACTACTTCCACGCCGGGGATGCGCATAAAATTGTTGAGCAAGCCCATAGCTTGGCGTCCTACACCAATGAAGCCTAGTCGTACACGTTCGTGGGCAACTTTAAAAAGAGGGGTTGGAGCAGTCGAGGCAAAGGAAAGGCCCGGAAGGATGCTTATTCCTGCGGAGGTCAATAGGCTGGCGCCCAGGAATTTTCGACGTGAAAAAGAAGCAGACATAGGAAATTTTGGGTTAGGGTATCATCAAACTAAAACTACTTTAAGGTAGTGGAAAATCTTTTTCATTTCCCAATTTCTGTAGGGATTGTGATAAAGGGAGTCATTCCCCCCTCGAGTGGTAGAGGATTTTTTCAGCAGTTGATGCCCCAGTTCTCCTTGGTTTTTCCGAGATTTCGATAGATAAAATCAATCGAAATGACTATTCAACAGTTGGAATATTTGATCGCCGTGGACAAGCACCGGCATTTTGGTCAGGCTGCTGCCGCTTGCTTTGTCACCCAACCTACGCTCAGTGCACAGCTGAGCAAATTGGAAAAGGAGCTGGGGGTGGTCTTATTTGACCGAAGTAAAATGCCCGTCATTCCTACTGAGTCGGGTGCCAAAGTGATCGAGCAGGCCAAGAAAGTGGTGACGGATAGCAGGGGGATTTTTGAGTTGGTCGCCCAACTGAAGGGAGATATTTCAGGGACGATTAAGCTGGGGATTCTTCCAACGCTTGCGCCTTATCTGCTTCACTTATTTATCCGCAAGTTTCTGGAGAATTACCCAGGCGTAAAATTGGTGGTTCAGGAGATGGTGACGGAGGAAATTCTTAAAAAATTAAAAAACGATGAGCTCGATGTAGGGATCGTGGTGACCCCCCTGGAGCTCCCAGGGATTGTAGAGAAGCCCCTATTTTACGAGAAGTTCTATGCCTATTTTTCTACGGATCACGAGCTACTTTCCCAGCAGGAGATTGTGCCCGAGCAAATCAAGAAGGAGGAGCTCTGGGTCTTGCAGCAAGGGCATTGTTTCCGGGATCAGGTGCTCAACTTCTGCGACCAAAGCCTGTCTGGGCACCAAAACTTCCATTACGAAAGTGGTTCTTTGGAAGGCCTTCGCAACATGGTCAACCGCTACAAGGGGCTGACTCTTTTGCCCGAGCTGGCCACTTGGGAACTATCCAAGGAGGAAAAGTCTCGGCTTCGCCCATTTGTCGGAGCATCTCCAACACGGGAGGTAAGCTTGATTTTGAACCGCAGCTTTATGAAGCAAAAATTAGTGGAGTTGCTGTTTAAGGCCATCACAGAGGCCGTCCCCTATCCAATGACCTCCAAGGCACATGGAAAGGTGGTTCGCTTTACTTGATGCGTTTGAGCCAGTAGCGTTTTGCCAAGGGCCCTTCTATTTTTTGCCCTTTGGAATCGAGTTGAATCAAGAGTGAGTCTTGCATGAGGTATTGGCTGGGATAACCCCCGATCTTTCCAACCAGGATTAGCCTTGTTTCACTTGCCGACTTTTCCCACACCACCTTTCCGGTGAATTCTTCTTCCAGGGCATCGTTGCGGCCATGGTACTCGGTGTGGAGTGCAAAAGTGCTGTCTTCCCTGAGGCGAAGCCTAGTTTCTATCCCATCACCCTCTTTGAAGGGCAATTGACCAAAATAAGTTCCTGCCCAAGGATGGTGTTGGGAGGAGGAAGAAATAGCCCCCTGCCTTTCCTCGTGAAGATTTTGAAAACTCATTTCCGAGGAGCTAGGCTTGCTCGTGCACGAAAATAGCAGGAGCCCAAGACTCAAATTGAGGACCGATTTCCAGGATTTTAGTGGCCACTTCCTGTTCATTTTTTGAATGTCCTAAACCCCAAACTGAGTAAGGTGATGGTTGAGGTGCTTGTACAGGAGGTTGTTCCATTCCTTTGCAGTCATCGGACCAAAGGAGGGGGATTCCTTTCCTTCAAATCCTACTTCTCCTGCAGCAAGAGTTTGCTCGAGAAAGGCAATAAGCCGTCCCTTTTCTTCCGCAAAGTTCTTTTCGTTTTTGATTCGAAAAGCAGGGGTGGTGGGGAGGTTCTTTTTGAAGGGAACATCGTTGACCACGCCTTTTTTGACAAAGTTTTTCAAGAGAAAGCGCAGCACGGGATTTGCTTTGGGATGCTTGTCCGTAAAAGCCATTTCGTAGGCTACACAGCAATGCGCGAGCATTTGGTCTACCGACATTTTGCCCCACAGGGCAGGGCTACTCGGTTGAAGTTGTTCGATTCGATGGATCAATTCAGCGGTAACTGCTGGGTCAAATACATTTTTCATGGGTGTTCGAGTTAATCTAAAATAATGCGTTCCGACTTGGGGTACTTTACTTCGTAGCGTAGGGAAAGCTTTTGTTGCCCTCCAGGAGGAAGGGTGATCTCCCAAGTCACGATGCCTGTGAGGGGATCGAGTGTGCCTCCACTGAGTTCTCCCATGGTCACGGTAATGTTGGAATTGACCGAGATCGGAATTTGGTCTTTGAGCTGCAGGGTCACTGCTTGGGATTTATTGTTTTTGAGGCTGATCTCATAGCCACGGCTTTCGGTGATGTTGGATCCGACGCTGCGTTTTTTGGAATACTGGTCCACTTTCTCGCGCTGCATCACGATGGATCGGTCTCGACCCATGGAGATCTGAAGGGTGTCTTGGAGTGCAGCTGGGTTAAGGATGGATCTTCCCACGAAGCCCTCTTCGAAATAGAGATTACTCTCCCCCTCTAGGAGGTTGTACTGGCTCCAGTCGGAAATTTCGGCCAGGAGGAAGGCATCTTTATCCAGCTTTGGGATGGCGGTGTAGCGGTAGGCTGCTGGGATCTCGTAAGTTTTAAGGTCGACGAGGGTTCGTTCCCCATTGGTTTTGATGGAGTAGGGCTCGGCCACTTGGATTTCGACGGTCGTTTGATTTTCGACGAAGGAAGTCATTAAGGGGGCGGCATCCATGGAGCTGTTCATCGGCTCTACTGCCAATGTTCTTTTTTCCGATTGCCTGCCATATCCTGTTACCACTACCTCAGACAGCGCTTGGGTATCCTCCAGTAGGGTCACATTCAAGTTGGACCTGCCTTGGATAGGCATTTCCTCCATGCGCATGCCTATAAATGAGAAAACCAAGGTCTTTGCGGTGGTGGGCAAGGTAAGTGAATACCGGCCTTCCATATCCGTGGTTGTTCCAATTGTGGTGCCTTTGACCAAGACGGTTGCCCCAGGAAGAACTTGTCCTCGCTCATCTAGGACCACCCCACCAATGCTGCCGGGGGTCTGTGGTAGTGCAAACTTATTGACGGTAGTATAGCGGGCATAGTTGAGTTCCCATTTGTCTAGGATTGGGGCCTGTCCATTCTGGTTGGGATTGGCATTGGAAAAGCGCAGTTTGACATTTTTCCAATCCACGCCGGTGTTCTGGAAAACTTCTGCTTTGTACTGCAGCTGAAGGGCATCTGTAATGGATTTGATACGCACATCGTATTTGGGATACCAACCTGCATTGGCAACCAGGTAGTTGATTTGAAAGGTGCCTTGTCCAGCCACAGCGGCTTTGACACGGATGCGGATCTCGGCGGTGGACTTGTTTTGACTTTCGCGCATCGCGCTGATTTGGTTTTGGAGGCGCTCTAGCTCTCGGTCTCCCTCAGTGATTTTGGACTTGACTTGAAGTTCTTCGCTGGTGATTTTGGTTAGTTCAGCATCGAAAAAGTCCAAAGCAGCCCGCAATGCAGCCATGGTAGGACCTGACTGGGCGCTACCCAGATTCTTGTTTGCGGAAAGCAAACTCGCCTTGTTGGCCAGAATTTGCAGTCGGTTTTGTGCTAGGGTTTGGGATTTTTGAATGGCTTCGATCTGGGCTTCGAAGGCGGATACTTTTTCACCCACTTCTTTTTCACTGAGAAAATCCATGCGCTTGTTCACGGCTTGGATGGTAAAGTTGCCCTGCCCCTTGAGTTGAATGCTTTTTTCATCCAGGTAGGGAGAAAGCCCTTTGACCAAAAGTACAGATTCCCCAGCGGGAAGGGTACCTGTTGCCGTTTCAAAGACTTGTGCTCCAGACAAGAAAAGGGTCACTTCTTTAATTTGACTTGTCAAGGAGATTTCCTTGAGGTCTTGGGCTGAGGCTTGCAGTACGCTGCCGAGCAGGAAGAAGGAAAAAAGGAATCTTTTCATGGAGTAGTATTAAAAGATGAATCAAGCGAATTATTCGTAGAAACCCAAGTGAAAAGGCTTATTGGGATGAAGACGCAGAAAATTCGCTTGGGGTTCGCAGGTGTTTGTTAGTTTTGTAGGGTCAAACCCCAGCCTGCATGACTTTATTTCAAAGCATTCTGATTGCCTTAGTCGAAGGACTTACCGAATTTCTTCCCATTTCCTCCACGGGCCACATGATTTTGGCATCCACGGCGATGGGCATTCATGAGGATGAATTTGTGAAAACCTTTGAAGTATTTATTCAGCTGGGTGCTATTCTGGCCATTGCCTTGATGTACATCAAGCGCTTTTTTCGTAGCCTGACCATTTATTTTAAGTTGATCACTGCATTTTTGCCCACAGCCGTGGTGGGACTGTTGGCTTACGATTACATCAAAGAATACCTCTTTAATCCTGTGGTGGTATCGGTATCGCTGATCTTGGGGGGTATCATCCTGATTTTTATTGATAAGAAAGTCCTCCAGCAAGAAACGACCGTGGTGGAGGTGGAAGACCTTTCCTACAAAAATGCCTTTTTTATCGGCCTCTGCCAGTGCCTGTCCATGGTGCCAGGCACTTCCCGCGCCGCAGCGACTATTATTGGAGGGGTATTCAATGGTTTGAATCGAAAGCAGGCTACCGAATTTTCGTTTTTGCTCGCCGTACCTACGATGCTTGCCGCTGGGGGCTACGACCTACTCAAGTCGGATCTTGCGTTCAGTAACGAGCAATTGGTCTTGTTGGGAGTTGGATTTGTGGTGGCCTTTGCTTCGGCTTGGGGTGCCGTAAAATTGTTTCTATCCTATGTGTCTACTCATGGATTCACGGCCTTTGGTTGGTACCGAATCGCCCTCGGAATTTTGTTCTTGATCTTTATGTGGGGCGCGGATTTGTAGGCTTTTTGAATTGTCAACGGTTGGCAGTCCACGGTCCACGGCCCACTTAAATGATCCTCAAACTCTATTTTCTTTGGTTAGTGGTTAAAAAGCGGATAAGCATACATTTTATTAACTAAAAAGCCCTTTTTCATTTCGAAAAAGGGCTTTTTTAGTTCTAGTACTGCAAATGGGCCGTGGACTGTTGACCGTTAGCGGTTGACAAATTTGACCGCAACTTCCATCTCCAATCCTAACCTCCTTACTTTTTGTTTTTCACATACTTTTCTAGCCAGCTATCCATTTCCCATAAGGTGTGGAGGATGGATTCCTTGGCCGCATAGCCATGGCTTTCGTGAGGAAGCAAGACCAATCGTGTGGTAGCACCATGTCCTTTGAGGGCATTGTAGTAGCGCTCGGATTGGATGGGGAAGGTACCCGAATTGTTGTCTGCCTCTCCATGGATGAGGAGAATTGGAGTCTTGACCTGATCCGCAAAGGAGAAGGGAGACATGTTGAAATAGACCTCTGGGGCTTCCCAGTAGCTTCGCTGCTCGTACTGGAATCCAAAGGGAGTTAGCGTACGGTTGTAGGCTCCACTTCTAGCGATGCCTGCGGCAAAAAGCTGGGTGTGAGAAAGCAAGTTGGCGGTCATAAAGGCACCATAAGAATGTCCTCCCACCGCGATGCGGCTTCTATCTCCAACACCCATTTCCACTACCTTGTTAATGGCTGCTTCTGCATTGGCTACGAGCTGCTCGATAAAGAAATCGTTGGGTTCCAGTTCCCCTTCCCCTACGATAGGCATTTCGGTTTGGTCCATAATCGCATAGCCACGGGTCACCCAATAGAGTGGAGAGCCCCAGCTGAGTCGGGTAAAGGTGTATTTGGAGCCCCGTACCTGTGCTGCATCTGCAGCAGACTTGTACTCTCTAGGGTAGGCCCACATGAGCACAGGAAGTTGCCCATCGCGTGCAGGATCGTAGCCTTCGGGAGTGTACAAGACGGCAGAGAGGTTAAGGCCATCCTTACGAGGGTAAGTGATCAACTGCTTTTTAATTCCTTTGAGGGTAGGATAAGGATCCGCAAACGCGGTTAGCTGCTTCGGAGCCACGCGTTTTTTGGTGTTCACCAACCAATAGTTGGGACTCATGTCGGTGCTCTCCTTCAGGGTAATCAATTGGGAGCCTTCCTTATCGAGTACTTTTGTTACTCGTTCGTAAAAGGGTGCTTGGGAGCGCCACAAGATTTTTTGCTCTTTGGTGCTGGTATTGAAGGTGGAAAGAAAAGGCATGCTTCCCTCTGGGCTACCCCCTTCGGAGGTCATGAATACCAAGTTTCCATTTCTTTGAAGCACTTTTCTTCCGTAGGCATTGTCGATTAATACTGGGCTACCCGGATCATTGTACAGGTCGTCGGAGGAGCGCTCAATGATTGTGCGAGGAGCTTGACCTGGGGCTCCGGGCTGGAATACGGATACTTTTTCGGTACGGCTTGCCGACCAACGCTCGCTAAGGAGTGCAAATGTGTCGTCCGACCAGCTGATGCCTCCAAATCGCAGGGCGGTTCCTACTAGTTTTTGCTTTTCGCCTGTAAAGGGCGCCATCAAGGTAAACACGATGTCGCGCTCGGCCACTTTAATTTTTGGGTCTCCTTTGTCTTGTGCTTCGGCCCAATACAGCGTAGCAGGGGCATCTGCTCGCCAGTTGACATTGCGGATTCCGCTCACGGTGGCATCAAAGCCGGTGGGTCTCACCTCATCTAGCGGAAGTTGAGCCAGTGTTTTCAAGGCTGCTCCCTGGCTGCTCCAAACTTCTACCGTGTAGGGGAATCGGTCCGCAGGCACGAGGTAGGAGAATGGTTTTTGAATGGACTCGACCAGGAGGTAATTTTTATCGGGACTGAGGAGCATGGATTTGATCATGGCGGGTTTTCCTACCGCCGTACTGCTGCCATCAAGCGTGATGCGCATCAATTGGGAATCCATAAAATAGGCAAACAAGGCCTCATCGTGGGGATTGGCTAACAAATCCTGGTAGGTGCGGCTAGGTGCAGCTTTGCCAGAGGTTTCTTGGATCGTGGGTCCTGCAGGGGCCATAGGTGCGGAAGGAACTTTTCCCCGAGCGGGATTGACGGCTTTGATGAGGAGGCTATTGTCTGCTAGCCAGGCCATGGAATTTCCTAGCACTTGGTTGAGGATAGGTCCAGTGAGCGCTTTGGCAGTGTTGGTGCTGAGGTCGACCATCCAGAGGCTGATGCCTTTGGCTTCGGTTTGGGTGAAGGCCAAGTAGCGCTCATCAAGGGAGAAGGTAAAGCCAGACATTTTCGCTGGGGAAGGAAGTCCAGTCACCTGTATTTCTTCTCCCGTGGCTGTTTTTTTGATTTTCAAGTTGGTATATCCTCCTGCTCGACTAGGTCCAGTGGTACTGGGGTTGATCCGTAGGCCTGCAATGCGAAGCTCGGGCTGGGCTAGATCTTCGATGGAGGGAGATTCTGTTCGCTCTAGGAGCAGCATGAAGGAACCGTCCTTGGAAAATGTGACTGCCGGGGTGGAGGGTGCATTGACCAGGTCAGCAATGGATGCTGGGGGAGTTTGATAGGAGGTCTGTGCGGATACAGCCGAACTGATCAGCAGCAGGAATCCTAGCAGGAGCGAATAAAGGGAGGTTATTTTCATGGGTCAAGTGGGTAAGTAACAAAAGCAAGGTACTAGAATAATGCTTTTCTAAAAACAGGGAAATTAGGAATGGTAAAAAAAAGGCCCAACATCGAGTTGGGCCTTTTTCAAATGAGTAGGAAGGATTATTTTCCTCTTGCTCCGATGGAAACCATCGCGCAGCGGAAACCAATGTGGTTGGTCGATGAATCTTGGTGCATGAATCGGCGTGCTCCCGGTGCCAACCAATAGGTGACATCTTTCCAAGATCCGCCTTTGTATACACGGATGGAGTCGTTGAGTAGCGCAGTGCCGTAGTTATCTTTTTCGTCGTATACCCCGTCTTTCCGCAAAGGATTGAGGTCATCTGCATCTTGGAAGGATAGCGGTCGGTACACATCGTATACCCATTCGTTCATGTTTCCGGCCATGTTGTACAAGCCGAAATCATTTGGAGCCATGTCGTACACATTGGTAGGCAAGATCTCACCATCGTTGGTTAAGTCTCCTGCGATACCGGCATAATCCCCTCTTCCACGCTTGAAGTTGGCTAAGAAATCACCCTGCTTTCCTCCTTTTTTGCCACGTCCGTCGTAAGGATTACGCACCCCTCTTCCGTCCCATGGATAAATTCGTCCGTATTCTTGATTTTCATCCAAGTACTGAGTTCCAACCATTGCTTTTGCTGCATATTCCCACTCGGATTCGGTAGGAAGTCTGAATTCTGCGATGACCAATCCACGCTCAATAAGCTGTGAACGGGTAAGTGTAGAATCCATCTTTTGCTGTGCAACTACTAATTTTTGTACGTAGTCGGTTCTCCACTTGGCATAGGCATCGGCCTGAGACCAAGACACCCCTGCTACAGGATAAAAGTTAAAGCCTGGGAATCTGAAGTAGTAGGACTCGTAGACGTCGTTGAAGGTCATGGCTCCTCTCCAAACTTTCTCAGAGGGCTCCAGCTTTTTCATGGAATCCGCGCTCACACGCTTTTTCATGGCGAATAAAAATTCCTTGTAGTCGTTGTTGGACATCTCGGTTTCATCCATCCAAAAGGTGGAGATCGAAACGGTTCGTTCCATGTTGTCACGGAATGCCATTACATCCTCCTCCTGCGAACCAAGCACCGCTCGGCCACCTTGAATCAACTTTAGGTTGGGTCCAGGGATTTGTTCTGCCTTTTTGGCTACGAAAAATTGAGTTGAGTCATCCGCATTAAAAGAAAAATCAGCACCTGTAGTGGCACTTCTTTTTCCAGGAGATCCAGCAGTTCTTCTGCCGTAAGAATTATTTTTCTGGCAAGAGGACAGGACAGTAGCTGTCGCAAGTGTTAGGGCGATGGCCCAGCTCCTCCAGTTGTTCGGTAGACGCATAGGTGGTATGTGTTTGGTCTATTTCTGTTGCTAATATACAAGGCCTTAGGGGATAGCACCAAAGCCAGTTTAAATTTGTTGTTTCTTATGTGCCTATTACTGGAAGAAAAATAGTCTAATCAGGAGCAGACGCATGCAAAAGTACTCGTATTTAACTAAGAGCGTTTCCCCTAGTGTTTGCTTCAATCGGTTTATACAGCCCAAAAAGGGGGATATGCCACACTTTTTTTCACTTTTAAAGGAGCAGACTTAGGAAACCTTCATTTCTCTTAGCAAATGCTGTGCCTTTTGTATGTTCTTTACCTGATCGACGCTGAGAATCAAACGATTTTTGTGTTCTTTTATTTTACAAGTCTTGGGATGTATTTGTACAAATTTCATCATGTTCCCAAAAATAGCCGAACTGTAGTACGCTTCTTTGCTCGAGGGAAGGAGGTAGCATTTCATCTGAGAGGCCTTGAGCACCAACTTTTCGATTCCCAATTCCTCTGCCTGCCAACGTAGGCGAACCGTTTCCATCAGGTCTTGAACGGCCTGAGGAGCTGGACCAAATCGATCCTGTAGCATCTGCCCAAATTTATCCAGATCCTCTTCCTTTTCGAGGGCATCCAACTTGGAATAGAGCCCAAGTCGCTCGCTGATATTGCTCACATAGCTCTCAGGAATAAGCAATTCGAGGTCTGTTTCAATCGTGCAATCCTGCACCAGCACGGCCACTTTGTCGGCTAGGTCTTCCTCAAACAAGGCGGCAAACTCGTTTTCTTTCAGTTCCTGGACGGCCTCATCCAGGATCTTGTGGTACATTTCAAACCCCAGGTCGGTGATAAAGCCACTTTGTTCGGCACCCAGGAGGTTGCCCGCTCCGCGGATATCTAGATCCTTCATGGCCACTTTGAAGCCATCCCCCAAGTCCGAAAACTCCTCCAGGGTTTGAAGGCGCTTTCGCGCTTCGGCGGTAAGGCCAGAAAGTGTACTGGTGAGCAAGTAGCAGAAGGCTTTCTTGTTGCTCCGCCCAACCCGACCACGCATCTGGTGGAGGTCTGAAAGGCCAAACATGTGTGCCCGGTTGATTAAAATCGTGTTCGCATTCGGAATATCAAGACCTGACTCGATGATGTTGGTAGACACCA
>JBIIGH010000279.1:0-2663 GCA_044236565.1 Algoriphagus sp.
TCGAAAGACCAATAGGCCTCGGCATTATTGCCTCCAAAAGTAAGTTGCTTGATATTTTTGAGGTATTTCATCTCCTCAGGGTGCAGCAGCAACGAATCCGAAGCAGATCGCTTCTCTTGACCCACAAGGGTAAGGGCAGTTAATAACAAGGGGAGAACTAATCCGAGTTGGCGTAAGGTCTTCATGAGGAATCTTGACTAAAAAGAATGTGCCGGCAAAGATACTACTTATTATCTTTGAGCTAAATATCCCGCTCGATGAAACTACAACTTTTGAAATTCCTCCCCCTTCTTGTCATTGCCTTAGTCGTTGGTTCCTGCGATGGGCCCCCTACAGATGAAGAATTGTTCTCGTCTCTGAAAAAAGACGTGTATTTCCTTGCCGCTGATGACTTGGGTGGAAGAGCCATAGGCACCACGGGTGAGCAAAAAGCAGCCGAATACCTTGCCCAAGAATTTGACAAATTAGGCTTGACGCCCATGGGTACGAATGGGTTTTTTCAAGAATTCACCGTTTCCAAGCCCAGTAACCCACACGAGGAAGCTGTAATTGGCACCGATGGAGCGGGTGTTACCGGTCGAAATGTGGTTGCCTTTTTGGATAAAAAAGCAGACAAAACCATCGTCATCGGAGCACATTTTGATCACTTAGGCATGGGCGGCCAAGGTTCCCTGCACCGAGGAGATTCCGCCATCCACAACGGTGCCGACGACAATGCTTCGGGAACTGCAGCCCTTTTGGCGCTAGCGAAGATTTTTAAGTACGAAACTTTAAAAAGTAACATTCTATTCATTGCTTTTTCTGGAGAAGAAAATGGGCTTTGGGGCTCCAATTATTTTGTCAAGAACCCAACTGTAGACCTAAAGACCGTCAACTACATGATCAACATGGACATGGTCGGTCGTCTCAATCCTGAAAAATCACTTGCTGTACACGGAGTGGGCACCAGCCCTAGTTTTCCTTCAGTACTTGACCCCATCAATTCAGATAGCCTCAAGCTTGTTCCTTCCGAATCAGGTGTAGGCCCTTCAGACCATACTTCCTTTTACCTGCAAGACCTACCTGTCCTCCACTTCTTTACTGGACAGCATGCCGATTACCACAAGCCGAGTGACGATGCCGACAAAATCAACTACGAGGGCTTGGTACAGGTAATTCGCTACATATCTAGAATGATTGCGGGGCTGGATGCAGAGCCAAAGTTGGCCTTCACCAAAACCAAAGACTCTAGTGACTCCCCACGATTTACGGTGTCCATGGGCGTAGTTCCGGACTACCTCTACGATGGCAAGGGAATGCGCGTAGATGGAGTTTCGGATGGTAAGCCAGCACAGGCGGCAGGACTACAAAAGGGAGACATTGTCATCCAGCTAGGCGACTCCACCATCAACGACATGATGGGCTACATGCGCGCATTGAGCGTGTTCAAAAAAGGCGACTCAACGCAGGTCGTGCTTGAACGGGCAGGACAAAAAATCGCTGCCAAAGTGAAATTCTAAAAAAGTTATCCACAGTTATAAGCCGTTGGTCTTTGCAGATCAACGGCTTTTTCTTTGCAGCCCATCCATCCCTATTCAGTATTACCTGTCAAAAGGCTAATTTTTTCCGCTCAACACTTCGCGAAGCAAAGTCTTGATTTTCTTAGATTTAGGGCACAACTTATGCATTCAATGTAGCCCAAAGAACCTATGAAAAACAGTAGACGATCCTTTTTACAAAAGGTCGGCGTAAGTTCCGCCGCCTTAGCTGCCGCACCATTTGCTGTGAATGCCGGCACAGCTCCAACGCCCACTCAAGAGAATGAGGAAGAGCAATACCTCCACATCGGAGATGACATCGCGGTGGCAAATACCTCTTTTGGAAAAATCAGAGGATACCAACTAAATGGAGTTTACACGTTCTTAGGGGTTCCCTATGGAGCAGACACCGGAGGAAAAAACCGATTTATGCCTCCCCAAAAACCTAGCCCTTGGGAAGGAATTAAAGACACCATCTGGTGGGGCAATACCGCTCCTCAAATCATGGACCGCCGCTATGCGAATGCACATGCTTCTTTTGCAGATCACTGGAACTACGATGACGTCTCCGAAGATTGCCTCAAGCTAAACCTTTGGACCAATGGAATTGCCGATGGCAAAAAAAGACCGGTCTTGGTTTGGCTGCATGGAGGTGGGTTCACGAACGGAAACGGCATTGAACAAGATGGGTACCACGGAGAAAACTTTGCCAAAAAAGGAGAGGCTGTCTTTGTCTCCATCAACCACCGTTTGGGGCCTATCGGATTTACCGACCTCTCTGGTGTAGGCGGAGAAAAGTATGCGGCTTCAGGAAATGTCAGCCAACTGGATATCATCGCATCCCTGCAATGGGTAAGAGACAATATTGCCAACTTTGGAGGAGACCCAGGTAATGTCACCATCATGGGCCAATCTGGTGGGGGTGCAAAAGTGACTTGTACCATGGCTATGCCGGCCGCCAAAGGACTCGTGCACAAAGGCGTCGCACTCAGCGGAAGCATGCTCAAAGCAAATAGCCAAGAGTACAGCCGAAAGCTGGGAAGCTTTGTCTTGGAAGCTGCAGGTCTCGGTGCAACCGAAGTAGATAAACTTCAAGATATCCCCTGGAGAACCTACATCGATATAGCAAATAAAGCACTGGACCGG
>JBIIGH010000280.1:0-2643 GCA_044236565.1 Algoriphagus sp.
GTAATCAATGCAGCTAACATTATCGTAAGCATTGTCAATATTGACCCAATCAAATTGGAGTTCTCTATTCCTGAGCGCTATGCAGGCCTTGTGGCAGAAGGCTCTTCGATCTACTTCAGTAGTGAATCGTCTACCGAGGAGGTGGAAGGAAAAGTATATGCCTTTGAGCCCCAGATCGACGCGGCTACCCGAACCCTCAAGTTAAGAGCACAAAGCCCCAACAAAAGCGGCAAATACCTACCTGGGATGTTTGTGAAGATTCGTTTTGTGTTGGATGTCAAAGAAGATGCCTTATTGGTTCCAGCTGAATCTGTAATTCCTGAATTGTCTGGCTACAAGGTGTTTGTAGTAGGGGCAGATGGAAACGCAGAACAGCGGATGATTGAAATCGGTACGCGAACAGATACGCAAGTTCAAGTAATCTCTGGATTGAAAGAGGGGGACTTGGTGCTTACTACCGGTGTGATGCAAGTTAGACAGGGCATGCCTGTCAAGCCTACAACCATTAACTAAGCGACCTCATGGCTAGTCTTTCAAGTATAAGTATCAAAAGGCCTGTATTGGCCATTGTGATGTCACTGGTGATTCTAATCTTCGGTGGGATAGGCATATCGCTCTTGGGGGTACGGGAATATCCTTCTGTGGATCCTCCGGTCATCAATGTGAGTACTTCCTATGTGGGAGCCAATTCAGACGTCATCCTGGCGCAAATTACAGAGCCACTTGAAGAGCAGATCAATGGTATCCAAGGGATCAAATCCCTAACCTCCACGAGTGCAGATGGAAGAAGCAATATTACTGTAGAGTTTGAGGTAGGTGCTGACCTCGAAGCTGCAGCAAACGACGTACGGGACAAGGTTTCTGGTGCGCAACGCAGCCTTCCGCCTGATGCTGACCCTCCGGTAGTTTCCAAGGCTGACGGGGATTCTCAGCCCATTGTGGGTGTGAATGTAAAAAGTGATAGCAGAAGCTTGCTAGAGCTTACCGAAATTGCGGATAATGTGTTCAAAGAACGCTTGCAGACCATCCCTGGAGTAAGTAGGGTTCAGATCTGGGGCGAGAAAGAGTATGCCATCCGATTGCGGATGGACCCACTCAAAATGGCCTCCTATGGAATCACTCCAATGGACGTCTTGAGCAAAATCCAAACTGAAAATGTGGAGCTTCCTTCTGGAAGAATTGAAGGGGAAACTATTGAGCTTTCTGTTCGAACAAAAAGCCGTTTGAGCTCCCCTCAAGAATTCAATGAGTTAATCATCAAAGAAAGCGAATCCAACCTCGTTCGCTTCCAAGATATCGGTACCGCTGAGCTTTCGGCCCTGAATGAAAAAACGCTCCTTCGACGTGATGGAGTGCCAATGGTAGCTGTAGTATTGGTTCCTCTTCCTGGATCCAACAACATTGAAATTGCGGATGAGTTCTACAAGCGATTGGAGTTTATCAAAAAGGACTTGCCTGCCGATATAGGAGTGGAACTTGGATTTGATGGCACTTCCTACATCCGACAGTCGATTTCCGAGGTGGAAGAAACTATCATCACTGCTTTTATTCTAGTGGTGTTGATTATTTTTCTTTTCCTCCGCGACTGGAGAACTACCTTTATTCCGGTAGTCACGATTCCGATTTCCTTGATTGGGGTATTTTTCATCATGTATTTGATGGACTTTTCCATCAATGTGCTTACCCTTTTGGGGATCGTACTATCGATCGGCTTGGTAGTCGATGATGCCATCGTGGTTTTGGAAAATATTTATGCCAGAATTGAAAAGGGAGAAAAGCCCATGGAGGCTGCTGCCAAAGGTTCGGAGGAAATATTTTTCGCAGTAATTGCGACCACAGTTACCCTTGCGGCAGTATTCTTACCCGTAATTTTCTTGACGGGTACCACGGGAAGGCTATTTCGAGAATTTGGAATTGTAGTTGCCGGCTCGGTAATCATTTCTGCTTTTGTGGCCTTGACGATGACCCCCATGCTGAGCGCAAAAATGCTCAAGCATCGCAGCCAGCAAAATGCATTTTATCGATTTACCGAACCCTTCTTTGTTTTGCTAAATGAAGCCTATGAAGCAGGTCTGACAAAATTCATGAAGATTAAATGGATTTCTTTTCCCATTATTCTTGCCATGGGATTTGGAATTTATTGGTTTTTTACCAACCTCCAAACTGAGCTTGTTCCAATGGAGGACCGCTCCGAATTGCGAATCAACATGACCGGTCCTGAGGGAGCCACCTTCTCCTTTATGGATCAAGTCATCACCGACTTGAATACACAGCTTGAGAAGGAACTTCCGAAATCGGAAGTTGCCAGCATGACAAGTATGACCTCACCAGGATGGGGCACAGCAAATACCAACTCCGGATTTATTCGTCTCATGTTGACAGATGCTTCCGAGCGTTCCCGTACCCAGCAGGAAATCTTTACCCAAATCAATGGTTCTCTCAAAGGGGTGACTGCAGTTCGTGCTTTTGCGCAGCAGCCCGCTTCCATTGGCGATCGTCGTGGAGGTCTACCTGTACAGTACGTGATTCAGGCCCCTACCTTGGAAAAATTAAAAGCAGTCATCCCGAAGTTTATGGAGAAGGCTGCACAAAATCCGGCCTTCATTTTCACCGACATCAACCTGAAGTTTACCAAGCCTGAAT
>JBIIGH010000288.1:0-10339 GCA_044236565.1 Algoriphagus sp.
TTAGACATTTGGCTTTTGCCGTTGCGGATATTCAAAATGAAGTTGCAACTTTGACTAACTTAGGAATTAAGGTAGAACCCATTCGGGTAGATGAACATACGGGGAAGAAATTCACTTTTTTTTCGGATCCGGATCAGCTGCCAATTGAACTTTACCAAATCTAACAATGGCTGAAAATAAGACCCAACCCACAGCTGCTTCCGTAGATGCGTATTTGCTCTCCACTGCTGCTCCCAAAATGAGAGAAGATGCGATGGCACTCAAAAAAATCATGGAAGAAGAGACTGGAGAGAACGCCGTGATGTGGGGGGAGTCGATTGTAGGCTTTGGTACCTACAAATACCATTACCCAAGCGGTAGAAAAGGGGAATTTCTGATTGCTGGCTTTTCTCCCAGAAAGGCAGCTATTTCTCTCTATTTAATGGCCTGTATAGAGGCAAAGTTCGAGAACCTTTTTGCCCAATTAGGCCACTATAAAACAGGCGCTTCCTGCGTTTACATCAAAAAGCTTTCGGATGTGAATGAAACAGTCCTACGTGAACTCATCAAACAGTCCTTCAATTTTATGAAGGAAAAATATCCTTCTTGAAAAAAATCTAGTAGTATCTTCACCCCATGCGTTGGTCGATTGATTTTCCCATTCCTGCTTCCCCTTTTCCCATCAGCCACTCTTCCAAGGTGGTGAGTCTGGGCTCCTGCTTTGCGCAAACCATCGGCAAAAAGATGCATGCAGCAAAATTTGAGGTACTCATCAATCCCTTTGGGACGCTTTTTCACCCGCTCAATCTTGCCGAACTCCTCCAACTAGCGATTCCTGCTGCACCAATGTATCCAGCAGGAGTAGTGGAGCGGGAAGGTGTTTTTGTGCATTACAAGGCCCATTCTGACGTGAAGGGTGCAACTGTAGCCGAATTGGAGAAAAACTATACCCAGCAGCTACTACTCCTGCATCATTCCCTGAAGAAGGCATCCCACCTGGTACTCACCCTAGGTACCGCCTGGCTTTACCGCCATCGGGAATTAGGAAAGGTGGCCAACTGTCACAAACAACCCGCAGCACTCTTCGAAAAAAAGCTTTCCTCCCTAGAAGAATTGGAAACTGGACTACGACCGGTCTTGAGGATGCTAACGCAGTTGCATCCCGACCTGCAAATCATCTTGACCCTCAGCCCTGTTCGCCACACCAAAGAGGGGATCTCTGAAAATCAGTTGAGCAAAAGCTTACTGCGCGTCCTATGTGCCCAGCTAGCGCAACAGTTGGAGGCAGTTACCTACTTCCCCGCGTACGAGATTCTGGTAGACGAGCTACGAGACTACCGCTTCTACAAATCGGATCTAGTGCATCCCTCGGAAGAAGCAGAAAACTACATCTGGGAAAAATGGCAGCAGTTTAGTTTCAGCCCGGAAACCCAGCAAAAGGTAGCCGAAATTCAAAAAATACAGCTCGAACTAGCCCACCGTGCCTTCAATCCCGATTCTGAAGCACATCGAAAGTTTCTCCAAATTTTACTGGGCAAACTGGAACGTCTCCACGGGGAATTTGATTTTTTAGAGGAAATCCAAGAAGTGAAATCCAGACTGGAACGCTAGGTCCGCAACCCCAACTCGAAATTCCCCATGTCCGCCAACCGACTCCTTCATTCCCAAAGTCCCTACCTGCTGCAGCATGCCCACAATCCCGTGGATTGGTATCCCTGGGGTCCAGACGCATTGAACCGCGCCACAGCAGAAAATAAACCCATCCTGGTGTCGATTGGCTACTCGGCTTGCCACTGGTGTCACGTAATGGAGCGGGAAAGCTTTGAAGATGTAGGCACCGCGGCACTGATGAACGAACACTTTGTCTGCATTAAAATTGATCGGGAGGAGCGTCCCGACCTTGACAACATTTACATGGATGCGGTGCAGGCCATGGGACTCCAAGGAGGATGGCCTCTCAACGTCTTTTTGATGCCCAACCAGAAGCCTTTCTATGGAGGCACCTACTTCCCCAACAGCAAGTGGAAGCAGCTCCTAGGTAGCATTGCCGATGCCTACGCAGCCCATGCGGATCAGTTGGCAGAAAGTGCCGAGGGATTTGGGCGGAGTCTCAACCGCAAGGAAACGGACAAATACGGCATTCAAGCCGAAGAAGGGGACTTGGACCCGGACGAATTGGTGGAAGTCATCACCAAACTTTCCGCCCAATTTGATTCGGAATGGGGAGGCATGAACCGGGTTCCCAAGTTTCCCATGCCCGCCATCTGGCATTTTGTACTTGATTATGCCCTCCTCGCTGCACGAGCCGACCTGCAAAAAGCTGTATTTTTTACCCTCCAAAAAATGGGGATGGGAGGGATCTATGATCACCTTCGCGGGGGATTTGCCCGCTACTCCGTCGATGGCGAATGGTTTGCTCCCCACTTTGAAAAGATGGGCTACGACAACGGGCAGCTGCTCGAACTTTAGACCAAAGCCTATCAGGTCAGTCAAGATCCCTTTTACCTGGAAAAAGTGCGGGAAACCAAAGATTGGCTACTGGCCGAGATGATGCAAGAGGAAGGTGGTTTTCACGCAGCCCAAGATGCAGACAGCGAAGGGGTAGAAGGGAAGTTTTATACCTGGACTGCGGCCGAACTGCAGGAACTGCTCGGGGCAGATTTTGGCTGGTTCAGCAGTTTGTATTCCATCAGACCCGAAGGCAACTGGGAGGAAGGGGTCAATATCCTTTTCCAAGTGGAGTCCTACGAACAGGTGGCTAAGGAGCAGGATATCCCAATCGAAGATTTTCTCCAAAAGCTCGCAGTTGTCAAAAAGATCTTGCTCCAGCACCGCAACCAACGGATCTATCCAGGCAAGGACGACAAGGTTCTGGCGGGCTGGAATGGATTGCTGGATGCCGGTTTGATCCAGGCTTACCTCGCCTCTGGAGAGGAGGAGTATTTGGAGCTTGCCCTGCGCAACCTAGATTTTGTACAAGTCAAACTCTTTCAAGCAGGGATTTTGTACCGCAGCTACAAAAATGGGCAGGCCTATACCCCCGCCTTTTTGGAGGACTACGCAGCCTTGATCCGAGCCTCCTTGATGGCCTTTTCGGCAAGTGGATTGTCTCGACACCTCAGCTTTGCGCAAACGCTAGCAGAGGTGGTTTTGGTACGCTTTTACGATGCAGAAGATGGGTATTTTTATTTCAGCGACCCCACTGCAGAAAAATTGATCGCCAACAAAAAAGAACTCTTTGACAACGTCATTCCTGCTTCCAACTCCATCCTTGCACGCAGTTTACATCAAATTTCCCTGCTTACCTACCAGGAGAATTATGGAAAAATTGCGGCGCGCATGCTGGGGGGGATGAAGGAACTGGTGCTGAAAGAACCTGGCTTTTTGTGCAATTGGGCCAACTTTTACTTAGAGAGCCTCGTGCCCACAGCAGAGATTGCCATTGTGGGTAGGGGAGCAAAAGAAAAAGCCCTGGCGCTGCTGGCAAATTACCTACCTAATGCAGTGGTCGCTTGGTCCGAATCTCCGACAGCTAGCGTCCCTCTTCTGGAAGGAAAACTGGGGGATGCCGATGGAAATGCCTTAATTTACGTATGTGTAAATCGCAGTTGCCGCAGACCGGTGGCCACTGTCGAGGAAGCACGTGCATTGGTACCTCAGTTAAACTAATTTGGTGGACACGCTATTTCCGGACTATACTTTTTCAGAGACTGAAGGCGAATCTCAATTCGTCGATGTCATCTTGCCGGTACCCATTCCCCGAATGTTTACCTACAAGGTACCCAAGCCGCTTCAGCCCCTGCTGCAGATTGGCTGTCGGGTCTTAGTGCAGTTTGGCAAGAAAAAAGTGCTCACCGGCATCATCGGCCGGGTACACCAGAGCCCTCCGCAGGCCTACGAGGCCAAGCCCGTGTTGGACCTACTCGAGGAGCAACCTTCTGTCAATCCCCTCCAAATCCGGTTTTGGGTGTGGATGGCTTCCTACTACTGTTGCCACATCGGAGAGGTGATGGGTGCTGCCCTCCCTTCTGGTCTTCGGCTTTCCTCCGAGAGCAAAATTCAACTCCATCCCGAGTTTGACTTGGAAAATTCTTCCTATCCCTTGGATGTCCGGGAGGAGAAAATATTGGAGGCCTTGGCGACCAAAGAGGAACTCAGCTACGAAGACTGCGAACAGCTTCTCGGCGTAAAGGCCATCCATCCCATTCTGAAGAGTTTGGTGGCCAAGGAGGCAATTTTGATTTTTGAAAAAGTTCAAGAAAAATACAGTCCCAAGATCGAGACTAGGCTGCGCTTAAATACGAGCTACTTGGCACCTGGAGCCTTGGAGAGACTATTTGAGGAGCTGCAAGCCAAACCCAAGCAGGAAGCGATTCTGCTCAAGTTTTTGAGGGATCTTCCCGTTCACCAACGCCCTGAGCTGAATGCCAAAGGCCTTGCCAAGACCAGCGTTTTGGAGGAGGGAGATTCGGAAAGCTCCCTAAAGACCTTGATTAAAAATGGGGTGCTCGAATCCTACACCCAGTTGGTGGATCGCATCCCAGAGGAAGCAGCCGAGCGGGAGGCTTCAGGCCTATCGGAAGCTCAGCAAGTGGCCATGGATCAAATCAAGGAACACTTTGAAAGCAAGCAGACCGTTTTGCTACAGGGCATCACGGGTGCTGGCAAAACAGAGATTTACATCAAATTGATTCAGGAGGCCTTAGGCAGTGGATCGCAAGTGCTTTTATTGCTACCGGAAATTGCGCTCACCACCCAGCTTGTGGGAAGGCTCAAACAAGTCTTCGGATCCAGCATGGGTGTGTACCACTCCAAGTACTCGGACAACGAACGGGTGGAAGTTTGGAATGGGGTCTTGAATGGACGTTTCTCATTTGTGGTAGGCGTACGTTCCTCTCTCTTTTTGCCTTTTGATAGCCTCGGGTTGGTGATTGTGGACGAGGAGCACGAGCCGAGCTACAAGCAGTTTGACCCTGCACCCCGCTACCATGCCCGAGATGCAGCGATCATGCTGGCTTATGTCCACCAAGCACGTACCCTTTTAGGTTCCGCCACGCCTTCCTTTGAATCCTATTTCAATGCGACTCAGGGCAAGTACGGGTTGGTGCAACTCTCGGAGCGCTTTGGGAAGGCCACCTTACCCGAATACCACCTGGCGGATTTGGGTGCAGACCGCAAGAAAAACCTGCTCAAACTGGATACTACCCGAGTATTGCGGGAGCAGATTCAGCGTGCGCTAGAAAATCAGGAGCAGGTGCTCATCTTTCAAAATCGCCGCGGTTACGCTCCTTTCATGCAGTGTGAAGATTGTGGCTGGACCGGGCAATGCGTGCAGTGCGACGTGAGTTTGACCTACCACCAGTTTGCCGCCGAACTCCGTTGCCACTACTGTGGCTACAAGGAGAAAATTCCATCCAGCTGTCCAGCCTGTGGGAGTAATCAACTCAGCACCCAGGGCATGGGGACCGAGCAAATTGAAGAGTCTTTGGCCCTGCTTTTCCCTGAGGCACGGATGGGAAGAATGGATTTGGATACCACCCGCTCGAAGTATGGCTACCAACGGGTATTGGATGAGTTTGCTTCAGGGCAAATCGACATCCTCGTCGGTACCCAGATGATTACCAAAGGCTTGGATTTTGGAAGAGTGACGGTAGTAGGGATTTGGGATGGGGACCGAATTTTGAATTTTCCTGATTTCCGCTCCGGAGAGCGCGCCTTTCAGCAGATCACTCAGGTGGCAGGGCGAGCAGGAAGAAGGGCGGCCAAAGGCCATGTGGTCATCCAAACGCGCAATCCAGAGACCGAGCTCTACAAAAATGTAATCCAAGGGGATTATGACGATTTTTATCAGTTGGAGTTGAAAGATCGCAAGGAGTTCTACTATCCACCCTTTGTGAAGCTGGTGAAGATCACCACCCGGCATGCAGTCTTTGGCACTGCAGAGAAGGCAGCCCATGCCCTGCATCGGGAAATGGCAAACCTTCCGCTCAAGAAAATCGTGTTGGGTCCCGAAAAGGGGAGCATTTCCCGGATCAAAAACCTTTACCAGCTGGAATCTTTGATCAAGTTGGACCGTCAAGGGGATACTCAATCCGTATTTAAGGAGCGCTTGGGAAAAATTTTGGAGGACTTGCAAGCCATCCCAGAGTTTCGATCGGTCCGCTGGATTGTGGATGTAGATCCAAATTGATGAGAAATTTTTAGAAGAACTGTAGCGTTTTTTGAATGGTTTCCGTTTAGCCCAAAGAATGAACGACTAAAGCCGAGTACCTATCGCCAATTCCTAACCAAAAGAGTTGAATTTGACCGACCAAGAGCTAATTGAGGGGTGCAAGCGTCGTTCAAAGATGCACGAGGAGTATTTTTTCAAAAAATACTACGGATTCCTCATGGGTATTGGTCGATCTTATGTCAAAAGCGAGGAGCTCGCACAAGAAATCGTGCAAGATGCCTTTCTTAAGTTTTTTGATTCGGTAGGCAAGCTGGAACAAAACCCAGTCATCCTTCCCTGGTTGCGAAGAATTGCAGTCAATACGGCGATTGATTACTACCGCAAAAATCAAAAATTCAAGTTGCACGAGGAGGCGGATGGAAATCGGCTACTGGTGGAACAGGAAAATGCGATCGAGCAATTGGGTTACCAGGAAATCATCGCCCTCCTTGAGCAGCTGCCCGATGACCAGCAGCTGATCTTTAACCTCTACGAGGTAGAGGGCTACAGTCACAAAGAAATTGCCGAGAAATTGTCCATCAGTGAAAGTTCTTCACGGGTGTACCTCACTCGGGCCAAGCACAAACTACGACAACTCATACACCTTCATTATACCGTTTATGCAGGAAGATAAGTGGAGTACACAACTCGGAGAGCGCCTCCGCAAATTGCAGGAAGAGGCTCCCCAACCTTACCTCCCAGGAGCATGGGAGGCCTTTGAGGCGCGCCGAAATCAAAAACGGAGCATTCCGCTCTTTTGGTGGTGGGCTGGAGGTATTGCTGCTTCCCTAACCTTGCTCTTTTTCGTGGGGAGTCTTTGGACTGGGGAGCAGCAGGAGCAGGCCGCTCCCCAGCAATTGGCCTTGGAAACGCAAATCCCCCAAGAGGAATCAGCTGCGCTTCCTGCGCAAAGCGAGGTTAATCCCGAAACACCAGCGAATGGGGGAGAAGCAGGGGCGAATTTTTCCCAGCAATCCAACGAAAAGCGTAGCGAGAGTGGGCGAAAGTTATTTCAATCTACCAAGCAGGGAACCAGTTCCTTGGTAGCTAGCAAGACAATTTCTTCCGATGAGCCGGTCCGAATAGTGGAATCAGCTACAGGAGAAGCCCCACAATCAACAACGGCTTCTTCTTCAGCGCAAGTTGCAGCATCGCCCATTGCCAGCCTTGGAGAAGAAAAGACTTCAGACTCAACCCATCCTGCTGCACCCAGTTTCACGGAAATCATCCCTACCGAAGCAGAAGCATTGCTTGCCGCACAAAAAGAGCCCCTTGCTTTTGCTGTTGGGCTTGGTCCTGGATTTGGGAGCAGCAGCGAGGCCAGCCAGATCACTTCAGGATCGCGAATTGGATTAGGAATGCAGGTGGATATGGCTTTGGCAGGGAAGCTACGCATCGGTTCAGGCCTCGGGGTCAACTACCTCAGTCAGGCATCTGAAGGCCCTTTACTAGCGCATAAGGCTGGGATAAATTCACCCATTGAGCGAACCACTGAGGTGCAACAAGTACAGGTTGATTTACCGGTGTATGTGCGCTATGCAGTAACTCCATCCAAATCCATTTCTGTGCAGGCAGGTTTTTCCAACCTACTGACATTCAATCAAGAAGCGCAACAAGAGCTCGTCTATACCAGACAAGTGGCGGCTCCAGCAGATGCTTCTTCCAACTCACTCAGTACCTTGAAAAGTGCCCAGGTGGTAGAAACCTCTCCATTGGCTGGACCTAGCTCTCGATTTCTTCCTTTTGCTCAGGCCAACCTTGGTGTGAATGTTCGCGTATACGAAAACAAAAAAACGAGTTACCTGCTGATGCCCTTCTATTCTTATCCTTTGCTTGATATTTCTGGTACAGGGCAGAACCCAGCAGTTCTGGGTGCTGCGGTTAAAATTACCTTCGGCACCCTCAAAAAATAGTACCCTTTTTGAATACCAAACCAACGCTACCCCAGCCCAAGAATTTCTTGGGCTGTTTTTTTTAAAAATCCTGAGCAAGTCTTTATTTCCACCCAATGCTCCAAAATGATCCCACTCCATTTTGTTGTCTCTAAACAACAAAAAGACAAACTGTTGTTTACGGAAAACAATTTTTTCCAAAAGATGGATTTTAAAGCAATAGTCTGAAATAAAAAAAGCTGCCCCTTTAAAAGAGACAGCTTATTCAAATGGAATGGTAAAGGAGGTCTACTATACAACTAGAAATCCTTAAACCTTAAATCCTTCTTTTTCCAATTGTGTTCCAAAAGGTTGTTGGTAGAAGCGCTTGCCCGTAGCCTTGTATAAGGAATTGGCCAGCGCAGCGAAAACAGGAGGGAAGAAGGGTTCTCCCAATCCGGTAGGATCTTCTTTGCTTTCCACAAAATGTACTTCGATAGCTTTTGGAGCATCTTGCTGCCGAATCATGCGGTATTGATGGAAATTTGTTTTGGAAGGTACCCCTTCTTTAAAGGTAAGTTCTCCATAAAGCGCATTTCCAATTGCATCTACAATTGCCCCTTCGCCCATATTTACAGAAGCATCCTTATTCACTACGATTCCGCAATCCACCGCGGCGATGACCTTGCTTACCACAGTTTTCTTGTCTTGCATGACCGTATCCACCACTTCGGCCACATAGGAATTGTGACAGAAATAGGCTGCAACTCCTCGATGTACTCCTGCTGCAGGGCTGCTCCACTTGGATTTTTCTTTAACGAGTTCCAATACCCCAGCATAGCGCTTCGCATCGTAATCGTTGTTTTCGCCCACTGGATTGGTTTCAGCACGCTTGAGCAACTCTAACCGGAAGGCAATAGGATCCTTTCCCATCACTTCGGCCAGTTCATCCAAGAAACTCTGTTCGGCAGCTGCAATAAAATTGGAACGAGGGGCACGGAAGGCCCCGATGGTGATGTTGGATTCAATATGCCAGCCTTCTGCCAGGTAGTTGTCGATTGCCCCTGCGGGAAAGCGATTGGCATGAATGGGAGATTCGGGGACTCCACCCGCCTTCACATGGAGCGCCAGCAACTGATTTTTTTCGTCCAAAGCAGCTCTGTAGGTGGCGGAATAGCTAGGACGATAGATTCCATAGGTCATGTCATCCTCTCTGCTGTACACCATTTTAATCGGCACACCTGCCTTTTGTGAAATCAAGGCTGCTTCGACCATGTGGTGGCTATAGGCTCTTAGTCCAAATCCACCGCCCATACGAGCCAGTTTGATGCTGATTTTCTCTTTGGGAAGTCCAATGGCAGAAGCAATCGTGCCAATAATAAATTCTGGAGCTTGAGTAGGTCCATAGATTTCTGCTTTGTCTGCTGTTACATGTGCAAAGCAGTTGACAGGCTCCATGGTATTGTGTGCTAGAAATGGAGCAACATAGGTTTTTTCAAGGACTTTGGCTGCCTTTTTAAATGCTCCTTCTGGATCCCCGTCCTTGCGGAGAATATTTCCAGGTTTGCTGGTGTATTCTGCCATTTTAGCCAAATGGTTTTCCGTACTTTCTAATCCTGAAGGTACCTTGACTTGCGATGGGGGTCCTCCAAATCCAGCCATGGAGAAGCTTGATTCTGGTGCCTTTTCCCAAGTTACCTGAAGCGCTTTTTTGGCTTGCAAGACCTCCCAAGTGGAATTCCCTACGATAGCCACTAATTCAGAAAAGGTGGCGGTATCGAAGAAATTACGGAGGTAATCTTCCTTGAATAGTTGGATAGCGAATGCATCTTGGATACCTGGAAGTGATGTCACGGAAGAAGCGTCGAAAGAACCGAGCTTCATCCCAAAAGCGGGTGGATGTACGATGGTAGCATACTTCATGCCTTCTACCTGATAATCAATCCCAAATAGCGGGGTGCCGGTGATGATTTTTTCTAGATCAACATTCTTTTTGGAAGAGCCGATGAGTGTGAAATCCTTCGGGTCTTTGAGTGCTACCTCCTCTGGTACGGGTAGGGTGGCAGCTAAGGAGGCTAGGTCTCCGTAGCCTGCTTTTTTTCCAGAAGCCTTGTGTTCCAACTGGCCTGCTGTAGCTATAATTTGAGCTGCAGGTACCTTCCAAGTTTGTGCAGCAGCATTGATCAGCAGCTGTCTAGCAGTGGCCCCAGCTGTTCGCAGCGGAGTCCAACCTTGGCGGATGCCTTGGCTACCTCCTGTAAATTGGCGTTGGAAACGT
>JBIIGH010000072.1:0-10295 GCA_044236565.1 Algoriphagus sp.
GCTGGGTAACCTGGTACCCGAGGTAGCTACACATTCGGCGAATTTGCCGATTCAACCCTTGTTTGAGGATAATCCGAAACTTAAACTTGTTGATAATTTCGACAGTACAAGGAGCTGTTACGGTGTCAAAGATGGGAATGCCCGAGCTCATCCGTTGCACGAAACTGGGATGGAGCGGCTTGTCCACGGTCACCACATATTCCTTTTCGTGGTTATTTTTTGACCGTAGGATTTTATTGACCAAATCCCCTTCACTGGTCAGCAGGATCAGCCCCTCACTGTCTTTATCTAGTCTTCCAATTGGAAAAATGCGTTCGGGATGGCCTATAAAATCAATGATGTTGTCTTTTTCCCCTAGCGTATCTGTGGTAGAAACAATTCCTACTGGTTTGTTGAAAGCAATGTAAACGTGCTGCTGCTTGGGCTTCCCGACAAGTTGGCCATCTACGCGCACCTCGTCCTGCGGGAAGACTTGGGTGCCCAATTCGGGAATCTTCCCATTGATGGTGATCCGGCCTTCTTCCAATAGCCCATCTGCAGCTCTACGAGAGCAAAAACCTACTTCGCTAAGGTATTTATTGATCCGAATGGAGGGTTCTTGACTCATAAAACTAGGCAGTACACAATTGGACTAGCAAGTTAAATTAAAAAAGGCTCACTGACGGCTCTTGTTTGCACTGGCTAACAAACGATCATCCACTGTGGGATCGATTGCTGCCAACAACTTCATGACTTCGACCTTTTTTTGGTTAAATGCGGTCAAGTTGGCTTGAGAAATTGGCTCAGTTGGTGGAATAGTTTCCTTCAACCAATCTTCTTGCTTTCCATTTTTCCAAAAACGAAAGCAGAGGTGAGGCCCTGTTGCCAATCCGGTGCTTCCCACATAGCCAATGACTTGTCCCTGCTTCACGCGGTCTCCTCTCCTTAGATTTCTACTAATCTTTGAGAGGTGTAGGTACTGGGTGGTGTAGGTTTCGTTGTGCTTGATCTTGACATAGTTCCCGTTGGCCGAGGAATAGCTGGCCTCTAGCACGGTTCCATCTCCTACCGTTCGTATTTCGGTTCCTGTAGGTGCGGCATAGTCGGTGCCCAAATGTGCTTTGTATCGCTTTTGTACAGGATGAAAGCGATTTAAATTGTAGCGAGAACTGATTCGGGTGTATTTTAAGGGATCCCGAAGAAAGGCTTTTTTGAAACTTTTACCGGCTTGGTTAAAAAAGGTAAGTTGACCATTTTGGGCAAAAGGGATGGCATGCATCTCCTCTCCTTTGTGGTTGAAATAAGCGAAATGAATTCCAGAGATGGAGACGACCTTGTCTTCAATCACTTTTTCTTCAAAAACGACTTTGTATACATCCCCTTTTTGCAAAGACTGAAAATCCACTGACCATCCGTAAAGATCTGCAAACTCATCGATCAGTTCGGGAGAGATGCCCTTGTCCACCATAGCATTGTACAAGGAGCTGGTAATCATGCCTCCCACTTCCCGCTTACGCGTTACGGCAGGCTTTTCTGCCCGATAGAGCGTGGCGGAGTCCAAGTTGAAGACTACAAACTCAGCGGGATTGGGTTCGTAAATAAAAAATTGGGCCTTGGATGAGTTGGGTGGAGTGATCACCGTAAATTTTTTGTCGGCCGCGATCCTGCGCACATCAAAAACCTCCTCCGATTTTTTAGCCAGTTCATCAATGATTTGGTAAGGGACATTGAAGGGGGTGAGCAGGGTGGCTAGGGTTTGATTCTTGGCAACCGTGCCTTCCACAATCTTTAGCCCGCTGACATTGATGCCATAGAGAAATTTGTCCGGGTTGGAAGCTACGCTATCCCTGCTGGATTGATCTTGAGGGGAAAATAAGGCAGGAAAGAGCCCCAGATCCTTTTGGTACACCAGGATGAGGACAATCGAAAGGAGTAGGGCAATGGAACCAATCCAATTTTTTTTCATTCGAAGCGAATCGAGGGCAGCAGCTGACCCCTATTTTTTTGGACCACCAAACAAGCCAAAAGATGTCTTTTTTCCTAAAAAGCAGAAACAAATTACCCAGTAAAGGCCTTTTTTTAACGATTATTTACATTTTTTGAAATTAGGAATCGATCCAATTGATGGTTGTGGAGACCAGCAGTTTTGATGGGTTAGGTAAAAAAAGAGAAGAAAAATAAACTTCAACAGGGGAATCTTGGGATATAGCTATCGTTCTCTGTCGCATTTATTTATCTTTGAACTCCCAAAAATTAGGAATAAGTCATGTTAAGAACGCATACCTGTGGCGAACTACGCCTTCATCATGTCAATCAACAAATCACTTTGGCCGGCTGGGTACAGCGCGTTAGAAATAAAGGAGGCTTGATTTGGGTAGACTTGAGGGACCGCTATGGGCTCACCCAGTTGATTTTTGAAGAAGGTTCTACTGACAAAAGCCTACTCGAAAAAGCAGCCCAGCTCGGAAGAGAATTTGTGGTGCAAGCTACAGGTACGGTGGTGGAGCGAACTGCCAAGAATGATAAAATGCCAACTGGGGATATTGAAATCAAGGTGGAGGAACTTACGGTATTGAATGCCGCCAAGGTGCCCCCCTTTATTATTGAAGACGATACGGATGGTGGGGATGAGCTGCGCATGCGCTACCGTTACCTAGACCTTCGTAGAAATGTGATCCGTGAAAAGTTACAGCTCCGTCACCGCATGATGCAGGAAACACGGATTTACATGGATAAGCAACAGTTTATCGAAGTAGAGACTCCCGTCCTGATTAAATCTACTCCTGAGGGTGCCCGTGATTTTGTGGTACCTAGCCGTGTGAATCCAGGGGAATTTTATGCATTGCCACAATCGCCTCAGACCTTCAAGCAGCTCTTGATGGTGAGTGGTTTTGACCGCTATTTTCAAATTGTCAAATGCTTCCGTGACGAGGATTTGCGTGCAGACCGTCAGCCGGAGTTTACCCAGATTGACTGTGAAATGGCCTTCGTCAACCAGGAAGACATCCTCCATACCTTTGAAGGTCTCGTCAAACACCTATTTCAATCCGTAAAAGGAGTGGATTTAGGCCATGTTCCACATCTGACTTATGCCGATGCCATGAAATTCTATGGCAATGACAAACCTGATTTGCGGTTTGACATGAAATTTGTGGACCTGACTGCCCTTGCCAAAGGGGCTGGCTTTGCGGTCATTGATCAAGCGGAAATTGCGCTAGGGATCTGCGCCAAAGGTGCTGGAGAATATACTCGTAAGCAGCTGGATGAGTTGACTGAATGGGTAAAGCGACCACAAATTGGTGCTAAAGGATTGATCTATGTACGCTACCAACAAGATGGTGTACTCAAGTCCAGTGTAGATAAATTTTATTCGCAAGAACAATTGAAGTCTTGGGCAGATGCCTGCGGCGCTGCGCCTGGAGATTTGATTTTGGTACTAAGTGGAGATGAAAAATCCACGCGCAAGCAACTCTCCGAGTTACGCCTAAAAATGGGCGAAGAGCTAGGATTGAGAGACCGATCTGTATTTGTGCCGCTTTGGGTAGTGGACTTCCCGCTTTTGGAATGGGATGAGGAATCTCAGCGTTTCCATGCCATGCACCATCCCTTCACCTCTCCCAAGCGAGAAGATATCCCCTTGCTGGAGTCTGATCCGGGAGCAGTGCGTGCCAATGCCTATGATTTAGTGATCAATGGGGTAGAAGTAGGTGGAGGATCCATCCGTATCCACGATCGCGCTACGCAGCAGCTGATGTTCACGCACCTTGGATTTACCGAGGAGGAAGCGCAAAAGCAATTTGGATTTTTGTTGGAGGCCTTTGAATTTGGTGCTCCTCCACACGGAGGGATTGCCTTTGGATTCGACCGACTATGTGCCATTTTTGGAGGTTCAGACTCCATTCGAGATTACATTGCCTTCCCTAAAAACAATTCGGGTAGAGACGTAATGATTGATTCACCGAGCACCTTGGCAGATGCACAGCTGGAGGAATTATCCATTCGGGTAGCACTGAAAAAATAATTTTGTCAACGGCTGACGGTCCACTGTCCACAGTCAATTCTGCAGACCGATTAATTGTGCTCTAAATTTGGATGCTAAATTCTATCGTAGCACAACTTGCTGTCGACCGTCGTCCGTGGACTTTTGACTAAAAATCAGTCAACGGCTGACAGTCCACGGTCCACTCTGCACACCGATTAATTCTGCTCCACATTTGGATGCGAATCTCCATCCCAGCACAACTTGCTGTCGACTGTCGTCCGTGGACTGTTGACCAAAATGACCGTATTTTATTTAGCCCCGATGAGGTAGGAACGGATGCCCATGACGATTAAGAGCTGTGCGGTGGCATAAGTGCCCATGATCAGAATTCCAGCATCTTGAAAGTCATTGAAAAACCGTGCTATGGCTAGGATTCCATCTGAAATTAAAAATAGTAGCGCGCCAATAAATACCTGCCAAAAAGAGGCGGCATTCGTCTTTTTAAATCTTGCTCTGGCGGTGGTGACCATCCCAACAATCACCAGTATGTAGGCAATTACAGGAATTTTTAAGCCTCCCAAATTGGGGTAGATCAAATAAAATGCGAAACCTGCTAGGAGGTAAATGGGCAAGTTGTAAAAAAAGGAACGGATAAAATGCCAGGAATCTAGACGGCCTTCAGGCTGCTGTGCTAGTCGAAATCCAAAAATGTAACAAAGATGAGCCATCAAAAACGCACCTAATCCATAGATAAATAGCTGAGGCCAGAGGAGCAAGACATCTCCAAGCCAAGAAAACAGCAGTGCCGCTAGGATGGTTTTGGCGAGGAGTGTGGATCGAATGGGTTTGCTGATAAAAAAGAAATACAGGATCAAACCCGCTAGGATAAGGGGTTTGGAATAAAACCGCATTTCGTCGTTTTGCTCGATTACGAAGCTTAAGTCAACTAAGGTGGCCAACAAAAACAGGTAAAGCCAGATGATGTGTTTGTCTCTCAAGGGTTCAGTAGGATTTTTACGAAAGCTAAAAAGAAAATGAGATTAGCTAAAAAGTGAAGGAAAAATAGAGTCTTAGAGAAAAGAGTAGTTGGCCCAAACAATTGAGTTTAGTTTTTGGTTTGTTTGGAAATTGCAGGTCCAAAAAGTCTAGAACGATGAAAAAAGAAGATTTTTAGTCAAAAACCTAAAAATAATTTGGTTTCAATGTTAAGCTTTCGTTAAAAAATGTGAAATTTGGCAAGCAAAAATTAACCTACATTCCTAGTACCTCGACTAAGGTGAGCTTAACTTTGCGGGGATTTAAAATCAAAAACCAACTTTACCAAACAAAAATCTTATGAGGCAAAATTTACTGAAGAATTTGCTAGCCGCATTTCTACTCGTGATGAGTACGGGGCTTGCAATGTCACAGGGCGTTACGACTTCTGGTATCACCGGAACTGTAACTGAGGCCAACGGACAGGCTCTTCCAGGAGCTAACGTGGTAGCAACTCACCTTCCTTCAGGTACTCGCTATGGCGCTGTATCTAACGTAGAAGGTAAATATTCTATTCCAGGTATGCGTATTGGAGGTCCTTACAGACTTTCTGTATCCTTCATTGGATTTTCTACACAAGATGTAGACGGCTTAATTCTTTCACTTGGTACGTTCTCCAATGTAAACGTAACCTTGAAAGAAGATGGTCAGGAGCTTTCTGAAGTGTTGATCACTGCAGATCAAAACAGCCTTTTCTCTAGTGAGCGTACCGGTGCCAACACAGCGATCGACAACAGAGCGTTGAACAAGCTTCCTACGATCTCTAGAAGTATCAACGACTTCACTAGATTGTCTCCTCAATCCAATGGCCAGTCTTTTGCAGGTCAGGATTCTCGATTGAACAACATTACAGTCGATGGTTCTTACTTCAACAACTCCTTCGGTTTGGGTTCAGGTTCTAACCCAGGTGGTAGAACTGGTGTATCTCCAATCTCTTTGGATGCGATCGAGCAAATCTCTGTAAACGTTGCTCCTTATGACGTAAGACAAGGTAACTTTACAGGTGCTGGTGTAAACACCGTAACTCGTTCAGGTACTAACGAATTCTCTGGTTCTGCTTACTATTTCACTAGAAATAACAACAACGTAGGTAAAGAGGCAGGTTTGAATTCCTTCAACCCTGGTGATTTCAGCTACAAGCAGATGGGCTTCCGTGTAGGCGGACCAATCATCAAAGATAAATTGTTCTTCTTTGCTTCTTTTGAAGATGAAGTAGAAGCTAGACCAGGTACTACTTGGACTGCAAATACAGGATCTCAGCCAATCACTGGTAACGTAACTCGCGTGTTGGCTTCTGACCTTGATGGCTTGAGCTCTTACTTGAAAAGCAAGTTTGACTATGAAACAGGTCCTTACCAAGGATATGACAACGAAACCTTGGGTCAGAAGTTTTTGATCAAATTGGACTACAACATCAACGACAAGAACAAGTTGAGCTTGAGATACAACCAATTGGATTCTTCTACTGATGTGTTGATGTCTGGTTCTTCTTCTCTAGGTTTCGGTAACCGTAACTTCAGACCTGAGGCTTTGAACTTCCAAAATTCTAACTATAGCATTATGGAGAACATCAAATCTATAGTTGCAGAATTGAACACGCGTATCAATTCCAACATGTCCAATAACTTGATCATTGGCTATACCTACCAGGATGAAAGCCGTGGTTACAAAGGAGAATTCTTCCCTATGGTGGACATCTTGAACAACGGTGCTACCTACACTTCTTTTGGATTTGAGCCTTTCACTCCAAACAACGAATTGCGTTACAAGACTTTCCAAATCCAGGAAAACTTACAAATCTTCAAAGGAAACCACACCATTACTACTGGTTTCAGCTACGAAAACTACCAGTCTGAAAACGTATTCTTCCCAGGCTCTCAGTCTGTGTATGTGTATAGCTCTTTGGGAGACTTCTACAAGGATGCGGATAACTTCCTTGCCAATGGCAACGCTGTTGCTTCAGGTGTAAACTTGAGAAGATTCCAGGTTCGTTGGAACAACATCCCAGGATCTGAGAAGCCAATCCAGCCTTTGGAAGTAAACTATGGTGGTGTCTTCATTCAGGACGAATGGCAGGCTAGAAAAAACTTGAAGCTTACCGTAGGTTTGAGAGTAGACGTGCCTTTCTTTGAGCAGACTGCACTTAGAAATACAGAAATGGAAAGTTTCAATTTCAGAAACCCTGCTGGTGCTTATGTTAACTTCAGAACGGATGCCCTTCCTGAAGCCAACCTATTGTGGTCTCCACGTGTAGGTTTCAACTGGGATGTATTCAGTGACCAGAAGACGCAGATTAGAGGTGGTTCAGGTGTATTTACTGGCCGTCCAGCATATGTATGGATTTCCAACCAAGTTGGTAACAACGGTATCCTAACTGGTTTTGCTCAGTTTGACAACACTACCGCTCGTCCATTCAACCCAGATCCTAATAAGTACAAGCCTACAGAAGTCGCAGGTACACCTGCATCTTCTTACGAGCTTGCCTTGACTGAGACTAACTTCAAGTTCCCTCAGGTTTGGAGAACCAACATCGCAGTAGATCAGCAGTTGCCTGCTGGTATCATTGCTACAGGTGAATTCATCTACAACCAAGATGTAAATGGTGTAGCCTATTACAATGCAAACTTGCCAGTTCAATTCTCCCAATTCAGTGGAAATGATAACCGTGCGAGATGGAATGCGCCTTCCAACCCGAACCGTATCAATGCTAAGATTCCAAATGCAGTAACCTTGTCTAACCAGGCGGTAGGTCACTCATGGGTAGCTTCTTTCTCTTTGGAGAGACCATTTACCAATGGACTATTCTTGAAAGCTGCGTATAGCTACGGTGAATCTAGAAACACTGTTGATCCAGGATCTATTGCTGCAGGTACTTGGTTTGGTAACCCAATTTCTAATGATCCAAACAACCCAGGTTTAGGAATGTCTTCCAACTTTATGGGCCACAGAGTATTTGCTACTGCAGCTTATTCTAAGGACTTCTTCAAGTTTGGAAACACTTCAGTATCCATCTTCTGGGAAGGTAGAACAATCGGTAACGCGAGTTACGTGGTTGGTGGTGACTTGAACAATGACGGTGGTACTTCCAACGACTTGATCTACATCCCTGCAACTAAGGCAGAAATGAACTTCCAGCAATTTACTGCTAGTGGCAAGACGTTTACTGCAGCAGAGCAAGCTGATGCTTGGGAAGCCTACATCCAACAGGATAAGTACTTGAGCGCTAACAGAGGCGGATATGCACAAAGAGGTGCCGTGATTATGCCAATGGTATACCGTGCTGACGTTTCTTTTGCACAGCAATTGTTTACCAACATCAAAGGCAAGAAGAATGCTTTAGAGTTCCGTGTGGATATTTTGAACTTTGGTAACTGGATTGATTCTGATTACGGTGTAGGCAAGACCTTCAACTCTACGCAGCCTATTGTAGTAGGAACTCCTGTTGTTAGTGCAGACGGTAGACCTCAGTACAGAATGAGAAACTTCGGTACCAGCTTGGTATCTGAAACGTACAGAGCTACTGCTGGTGTTGCTGACGTTTGGAGAATGCAGTTTGGCTTGAGATACATCTTCAACTAAGCTTCAATCTTGATTCTTTGAAAGCGCCCCGAACCTCGGGGCGCTTTTTTTAGTTATAGCTATCGGGCTCTTCCACTCCTTGATTTTTGGATTTTAGGGGGATATCCCTCCTATTTTCCATTGATGGTAAGGATTTGCCATCCTTATGTTTTCTAAAGAACTGTAGGGAAACTAGGGTATATTTGTACTCAATTGGAGAATTGTTCTCCAGCTATTCTTTGCTGTATGTTATACTTTAAGCAATTTCTGCATTCTCAAAGTAGCGAGTGGGTCGTATTTATCCACGGCGCAGGAGGAAGCTCTGCGGTATGGCATAAGCAGCTGCGTGATTTTCAGAAAGATTTTAACCTGCTGCTGATCGACCTTCGCGGTCATGGCAAATCAGTAGAAATGCCAGAAGCCATCTGGAAGCAGCAGTACACCTTTGAGGCAGTCACCAAAGATATTTTAGAGGTATTGGATCACCTCAAGCTTCCTCCAGCACATTTTATGGGAGTTTCTTTGGGTACCATCTTGGCAAGACAGCTTGCAGAGATGGCTCCGTCACGTGTCAAATCCCTAGTCATGGCTGGTGCAGTTACCCGGTTAACCGTGCAAAGTAGATTACTCGTATTTTTCGGAAATACCTTTAAGCGTATCATTCCCTTTATGTGGTTGTACCGACTTTTTGCTTTTGTGATCATGCCTCGAAAGCAGCACGCAGAGTCGCGCAACCTCTTCATTCATGAGGCCCAAAAGCTCTGTCAAAAAGAGTTTATTCGCTGGTTTAAATTAACCAAAGACATCAATCCATTGCTGCGTTATTTCAAGGAAAAAGACCTAGGAATTCCAACACTCTATGTCATGGGGGATCAGGATGTGATGTTTTTGGAGCCAGTAAAAAATTTAATTCGTGCACACAAGAATTCGGTCCTCCGTGTTTTGGATACCTGTGGGCATGTCGTCAACGTAGAAAAACCAGAGGAGTTCAACCAACTATCGCTGGACTTTATCAAAAACCAACAGTAACTGCCTATTATTCCAATGAAAAAACAAACCAAAATCTTTCTAGTTCTTGGCATCATTTTGCTACTGGCGGTAGCTTATTTTTATCCAAGACTCGGTACGCAACCGGCTGGTGAAGGTGCTGCACCTGCTGGCCAAAATGGAGGGGGCAACGCAGAGCCTTTAGTGGTGAATGTAGTTCAACTCAAAAAGGAAACGCTCAACAACCAGTTGCAAGTATCCGGGACCATCTTACCGAATGAATCGGTAGATATCAAGCCCGAGATTAGTGGTTTGGTGACCAAAGTCAATTTTAAGGAAGGACAATACGTGACTAAGGGGACGCCACTGGTTTACCTCAATGACAATGAACTTCAAGCCCAGTATCAGCGTTTGCAATACACCCAAAAACTAGTTCAGACACAGGAGTCTAGACAAAAGCAGCTCCTAGCGCGAGAAGCAATCAGCCAAGAGGAATACGATATTGTTCTGAATCAATACAACACTGCCCTTTCAGACATCAAGTTGGTCCAAGCGCAATTGGAGAAGACTGTGATCCGTGCACCCTTCAATGGTCGATTGGGCCTTCGTCAAGTTTCCGAAGGAGCGGTAATCAATGCAGCTAACATTATCGTAAGCATTGTCAATATTGACCCAATCAAATTGGAGTTCTCTATTCCTGAGCGCTATGCAGGCCTTGTGGCAGAAGGCTCTTCGATCTACTTCAGTAGTGAAT
>JBIIGH010000073.1:0-10264 GCA_044236565.1 Algoriphagus sp.
GGTAGAGCGATACTTCCGAGCCAAAACCAACGAATTGCCTGAACTTGAAATTGCAGCCACCTGGCTTCAAGAAAATGTTCCTTCCACAGAATATACGGCCTTTATTCACAACGACTTCAAATACGATAATTTAGTTTTGGATCCTGCTGATCCCTGCAGTATTCGCTCGGTCCTTGACTGGGAGATGGCCACCATTGGCAATCCCTTGATGGATTTAGGTACAACGCTCGCGTATTGGGCAGAAGAAAGCGACCCAGAAATACTCAAACTATTTAATTTGAGCCACCTACCGGGTAACCTTACCCGGCAAGAGCTGATGGATCACTATTTTACAAAAGCTGCAGGATCCAAGGAAGAAATGATCTTTTATTATGTTTTTGGGCTTTTTAAAGTTGCAGTGATCGCCCAACAAATCTTCAAAAGGTATTCACAAGGCCATTCCACGGATTCCAGGTTTGCACAACTGATCTATGTTGTGGAAGCTGCAGGCAAAAAAGCAATACAAACCCTTCAAACGAATCAATTTTAATTCACATGACTCTTCAAAAAATTTGCATCCTAGGTGCTGGAACACTTGGATCACGCGTGGCTCTTCAAGCAGCAATTTCAGGATTTACAGTGACCCTCTTTGACCTGAGACAAGCCTCTTTAGACTCGGCAAACCTAACCATGCAAAAAATCCTTCGCCAGCTAGTTCGTGCGGGTACCCTATCTGAATCAGAAGTTTCTGGAATCCTCCAACGGGTGCAACCCACCTTGGACTTGAGTGAGGCCTTGAAAGGAGCTGATTTGGTCAATGAAAGTGTGACCGAAGATGTTACCATCAAAAAAGCACTTTGGACGGAAGTTGGACAGCTCGCTGACTCACATACTTGGTTGACGACGAATACCTCCTACCTACTCCCATCCCAGTTTGCAGAAGAAACGGGTCGTCCTAAGCAGTTTTGTGCCTTCCACTTTCATGATGTGTTCTATTCAAGAGTGGTTGATATCATGCCTCATCCAGGTACGGACCCTGCCCTTATTGAGGTATTGGAAGTACTCGGAAGACAATTAAATCAGGTTCCTGTCATTGTACGCAAAGAAAATCCAGGGTATTTGTTCAACACCATGCTGATGGCCCTTTTGGGCGCTGCCGGGAAATTGATCACTCGAGAAGTGGGCAGCATTGAAGACATCGACAAATCTTGGATGGTCAATTTCCACATGCCGATGGGACCCTTTGGCATTTTGGATTCTATTGGACTGGATACGGCTTGGCATGTCACCCACAAGATGCCCGACTCAGCTTCACAAGCCTTTGCAGCGCTTTTAAAAACGTACATTGAACAAGGAAAACTAGGCGAGAAAACTGGAGAAGGATTCTACAGCTACCCCAATCCACGCTACAGGGAGCCTGACTTTATGCTATAAATGAAAATTGGATGTATTTGATTTTTTCGCCCTTATCCGAAAAAATCTTCTCGTAACGTGTCTTGATGCCGTGATGTGCTTCACGAAGCTCACTTTCGTAAAAATCAGCAGTATTGTAATGGATTTGGCAATCGGGTCGTTCGCTTAAAACCAAGTCGGTGTACTCATAGAGCCCCGTATTGTCTGTTTTGAAGTGGATGAGTCCACCCGTCTTGACCAACTGCTTGTACATCTCCAAAAACTTTGGAGATGTCAACCTTCGCTTTTCATCCCCATCCCTTGGAAATGGATCTGGGAAGGTAATCCAGAGTTCTGAGATCTCACCTGGAGCAAAAAAATCTTGCAACTGCTGAATTTGGGTACGCAAAAAAGCCACGGTATGAATTCCCTCAGCCGTAGCACTGGAGCTACCCTTCCAAATTCTACTGCCTTTGATATCTACTCCAATAAAATTTTGGTTGGGGTACTGTCTGCCCAAGCCCAAGGTAAATTCACCTCTTCCACAGGCCAACTCCACGACTAAGGGTTGATCATTGGCAAACTGGAGCGTATTCCATTGTCCTTTTATCTGATCAAAAATTGGCTTTCCAGCCTGTACTACATTGGGATTGACTTCGTTTTGGGCAAAGCGAACCAGCTTTTTTCTACTCATTAAAGATTTTCAATTTCTGCAACTACAAAAGTACTGCCTCCAATAAATATCAGGTCATCTGGCGAGGCATTTTTTCTCGCAAATTCTATGGCATCCATCACCTTGGGAATTACCTGTCCCTTCAATCCCTTTTCACTTGCCTTGCTTGCCAATTCATCGGCATCCATCGCTCGTGGAATACTTGCTTGGCAAAAAATATAGCTCGCCTCAAGAGGTAGCAAGTCCAAAACCTTGGAGATGTCCTTGTCATTGACCATTCCGATCACCATCCACAGCTTCGCATACGCGTAATTCTTAAGCTGAGCTACTACTTCTAGTATTCCTGCTTCATTGTGCCCTGTGTCAGCAATCGTAAGGGGCTTGGTCTGCAAAATCTGCCATCTCCCCTTTAAGCCTGTACTTTCCGAAATACTTTCCAAACCTGTTTTCAAGGCCCTATCCGAAAGGTTCCAACCCTGATCCTGAAGCTGCTTAACTGCCTCCAAGATGCCCGGAAGGTTAAAGCGTTGGTAGTCGCCATTTAAGCCAAATTTCAACTTAAACTCCCCATCGCTGCTCCGCACCTTAAAACTGGCCAATTGTTGAAGGCTAGGGTCTTCCGATTCTTTAATTTTTGTTACTTCCCACTTTTCATCGGCAAACACAATCCTTGACTTCATTGCAGCTGCCTTCTGGGCAAAAACTGCTTGCGTTTCTTTTTGGCTTTGGCTGATGACAACCGGGACACCTGATTTGATGATTCCTGCTTTTTCTCCTGCAATCAAGGGAAGGGTATTTCCCAAGAATTGGGTGTGGTCGTAACCGATATTGGTAATTAGGCAAAGTTCGGGCTGAATCACATTGGTACTATCCAGTCGGCCTCCCATCCCCACTTCAATCACTGCAACATCCACGGCTTCCTGGGCAAAATACCAGAATGCCATTCCTACGGTCATCTCAAAAAAGCTGGGTTGAAGCTCATCCAAAAAGGCTTTGTTGTTGGCAACAAATTCAACCACCCCATCTTCGGTGATTTCCTTGCCATCAATCCGAATTCGCTCTGTGAAGGAATGGAGGTGAGGAGAGGTGTAAAGTCCTGTTTTATAACCAGCAGCTTGGAAAACAGCAGCCAAGGCATGAGAGGTACTCCCCTTTCCATTGGTCCCTGCAATATGAATCGTTTTGAAAGTTTCTTGCGGATTGCCCAGGTGAGCACATAGGGAAATGGTATTGGTCAAATCTGCTTTGTAAGCAGAAGCCCCTACCCGTTGAAACATGGGTAAGGCATTAAAAAGGTAATCCAATGTTTCTTGGTAAGTCATGTTACTCCACCTTGATCACAAAGGTGATTTTCCCTGTTGAAAAATCCGCTGCTGGAGCCCCAGATTTTTTAAAATTGAGTTGGTTGACTACTTGGCGATAATAAGCCAATACTGCATTGGATACATTATACTCTTCGGTTATCGCTTGGACGACTTTTCCTGAACTATCCACGGTGATTTTGAATACGATTTTACCATTTCGAGTGGATACTCGGTCGTTGATCGCTGGTCTGGAAGCAAAATCCCAACCTGCCAAATCCAAACTGTACCCAGCACCGCCTGCGGCACCATTACCTGTACCGGAAGGATTGCCTTGATCGCCTTTGGTATTGGAGGTTCCTTGACCCGTAGAAGCACTTGAAGTGGTTCCCTTACCCGACTTCCCTCCAGCTCCAAAAAGCGCCCGTTGATCCACTTTAGGTTGCTCCACTACTTTTGGGTTTACTTCTTTCTGTTCTTCTTTTGCTGGCGCAGCAGTCGCTGTAGTTCCCCCTTTAATGGGAGAAGGCTGGGTGCTTACCGCTTGGTAGGTACTTGGCTTAGAGGAAGTTGTTTTAGGAGTGGTTGCAGCAACTGCTTGTTGCGTGGGCATTACCTCACCTGGAGCAGGAGCCTCGGTCACTGTAGTTTCAGATGTGGTGGCAGGTATTTGGGACTGATCTCCAGCACCAAGGTCTGAAAATCCCAAGTTCAACTCCATTCCATAGGTTGGTTTTGGAGGATCGGGTTGCTCCCAAACCACAATAAAATAAAAGGCAAGAAAGAGCAACACCTGAACTCCTACGGTGATGAGTGCCGATTGGATTCGGCTTTTTTGCTCGAGTGAATTGGAGTTCACACCTACCATCAATTGTAGGGTTTAGTCGCTATAGATACATTGGCACTCAGTCCTGCTGCGATGCCTCCAATTTCAACTAAATATTCTACAGGCACCTCCTTGTCCAAATGCAAGACTACCTGGCCCTTTTTGCCCTCCAACAAGGGAGTAAGCACTGATTTGAGTTGGTCTCGTGTCACCAACTGATCATTGACCGAAAACTGAAGGTCTTTGGTAACCGATACGGTCACTTCCTGCATCACGATATCGGAAGTTTCACTAGAGGGCAAATTCACCGACAAGCCTGAAGGAGTGATAAATGAGGAAGTAAGCATGAAAAAAATCAGCAACAAAAAGATAATGTCCGTCATGGAGGACATGCTGAAGGAAGCGTCGACTTTATTTTTCTGCTGCAATCCCATCGCTATTTGTCTTGAAGAAGGTCGATGAATTCGATAGAAGTGTACTCCATGTGGTGTACCAATTTGGATACTTGGGTGACCAAATAGTTATATCCCAAATAAGCCACAATACCAACCACCAATCCTGCGGCCGTAGTGATCATCGCTTCGTAAATACCAGAAGAAAGCAATTTGGGGGACACCATGCCATCTTCTTGTGCAATAGAGATAAATGCTTGGATCATCCCCGTTACGGTACCTAAGAATCCAATCATCGGAGCAGCACCAGAGACTGTCGCCAAAACCCCTAAGTTTTTCTCCAACTTGTAGATTTCCAATTTCCCCACATTCTCGATCGCTACTTCGATATTTTTCAAAGGTGAACCAATACGGTCTATCCCTTTAGAAATCATGGCTGCTACAGGAGTATTTTCACCTGCACAAAGCATTTTTGCTTTTTCCACCTGACCATTTTGTACCAAGATCTTTACTTGATCCATCAAACTCCCTGGAGTTTTGGAAGCCTTGCGGATTACTAAAAGCTTCTGTACGAAAATGAAAATCGCCAATACGAACAATACGTAAAGTGGAATCATCATGTAGCCACCCTTGATCAAAAGATCCAAAAGCCCGATGGACTGACTGCTAGCTGCTACTGCAGCTGGAGCAGCGGTGACGGAATCAATAGCAATTGTTTGTAATAAAATCATGGTCAAAATTTCAATATCCAATATCCATTTGATTGTTGTGCTTTCAATTCAGTAAGCTTGTTAGAAGCTTCATTCCAGGAATTGAATGATCCAACTGCCAACCTGTAATTTGTACTCCCCTCATAAGGATAAATCATGTAGTATTCAGCAAACTTATTGCCTGTTTTCTGAATAAAACGATCTGTTTCTTCCTCGGTTCCAAAGCTACCGATCACCAAGAAAAACTTCGTTCTTCCTTCCTTTTGGGTTACTCGGGTAATCTTTGATTTTGTTGCAATTGATGTGCCAGAAGTAGTGGCAGCCACAGGCAATTCGGAAACAGTACTCCCAATAGAATCTTGAACCGGAACCGAATCTACAGCTGCAAGTGCTGAGCTATCCACTTGAGGTTGAGGTACAGCAGTAATTTGGGGCGTTACAGGAACTTCTACGTCTCCTTCAAGGGGTTCCTGATTGATTTTAAGTTGAAAAACAATAACAGAAACTGCTCCAATAAATGTAAATACAACCACCCAAACCCATGTTTTGGATTTTTTTTCTACATTCTTTACAGGAGGCTTCGGCGCTTCAACTGGTCTACTTGGCTTTGTTTCTTTTTTCTTTTCTACTGTAGCGACAGGCGGAGCCTTTGGTAGTTCCTCAACAGGAGTAGGCACTGAAACCTTTGTTTCTTTTGCCTTAGGCTTTGATTTAGAAAGTGGGCTAATTTCTACAAATGGGAGACCAAAATCCTTGGGATCTGACCACTGTTTGGGATTCGATTCTTTTTCTGCCATGGTGCTATTGAGAAGATACGAAACTAACTTAAAACTAGGTAAAGCCCAACCCTAGGCATTGGTAAATTAAAATTTGAAACTCAACCCTCCAACTCCTTGAATTCCACGCACTGGATAGTTCATCCAACGCATGTTATTTCGATTCAATAAGTTGGCGCCATTGGCAAACACTGCTAAACGGGAATTAATTTGATATTCCAAACTGACTTGCAGGTCAACCACTACAGGCAATTTGACCACCTCAGCTTGGGGTGGCAAGGTGTCAATCTGTCCCAAACCTCTTGCCTTCATGCCCCCTAAAACTTGGAGATTGGCTTGAAGAGAAAAGTTCTTGAATGGAGTAAGTCGATGATTCATGCTTGCCGTCCAAGTAGGTCGATGCCAAGCAGTTTGCAGGGTACTTAAATTGTAATGGAAAAAATCAAGCTGGGTAGTAACCTTATATTTTTCGGTAACTGAAAATTCCACATCTGAATTAAATTGAAGCACGGTAGCCTGCTGATCGTATACCAGTTCAAACCTAGAAGTATCAGCATAGGAATTGACAAAGAAATGCAGATTGGACTGCCGACGAACAGCCAAGCCTGCACGATACACCAGTTTATCGGTTGCGAGTCCCTCTACCCCTGCCGCAAACTCAAAGGAGGTCACCGTATTCAACAACTGATCACTGGGTCCTAGGAAAGGATTTTCTTGAACAAAACTTCGGTAGGTATTGCGCTGAACATCACCAGAAATAGCAGCATTCACTTTGAGATTTCCGGATACCTGATAGGTAGATTTTAGTACTGGAAAAATGCGAATTGCAGGTTTACTTTCTGCTACTGAATCATTATCAGAAACCAAAACAACTCCAGCAGAGAAATGGAAATCACCATATTCATAGTGCCCTTCAGGTCGAATTGAAAAATAATTTCGGTTGAGGTCATACTTTAGGTCTTCTGTAGCAGTCGTAAAGTACGAAACCCCCAAACTAGCCTTCATTTCTTTGGATGGCCTAAATTCTCCTTTTCCTTCAAACCCAAGTTCCTGCTCTCGCACTGCATAGCTATCCCTGAAGCCTCCTAGCACGATTTCCCCAGCATATCCGATTCGACCCACTTTGTCTAGGTCGCGGATCCCCAACTTTAAATCTCCATGTAGTTGCTTGTTTGGAGCAAAATATTGACTTGCAAAATCCACATTGGTAGGGATTACAAATCCTAAGTCTCGACCATAAAAGGTATAGGCATCTCTTTTCAGATCTAGGGAAGCATACAATTCCGAATCATCCAAAAAGTAACTTACATCTCCAGCCAGTTGCGTATGTGATTCTTTACTTTCCTCATCCATCCAGCGCACAGGGCCTTTTCCAAAACTCTGGTGGTAAAATTTTGTAGCATATTGCCATTCGGAGGATTGGGTAGAAAGGTAGCGTCCTTCAACCAAAGGGGATAAAAAGTTGCCATAGCCAACCCGAACTAATCCTGGATACAAATCCAACTTGGGAGCTTCCCATTCTTTTTTGGCAGGCTCTGCCTGAATTTCAGATGCAGGAACGGATAGAAAAAAAGGGATTACCGGAAAAGTGAGCGAGCCCAAAGCTTTGGGCTGAGGCAGTGCAGGCATCTTTTCGAAGCTTCGGATCTGCTTTGGCAAACGGATTTCTCGATCTTTTTGAATCACAAACACTTGATCTTGGAGACCTCCTCGTGCAGCAGTTTGTGCAGCACTGAAAGGTAGGCTTCCGCAAAAAAGCACTAGAACTAAGAATAGGATGTAAATTCTTCTCATGATTTAGTCCAGGCTTTTAAGTGTAGCTGCTGCTTTTTCTTTGACCGAAGCATCGGTAGATTGATCAATCACAGATTGAAGGGTCGCCTTCGCTTGAAATACCTCCCCTAACTTCAGATAGTTGTCAGCCAAAAGCAAAAACATGCTTCCATACCAATAGTCAAATTCGGAAAATGGTGTCGAATAGTCGAAAATTAATTCGTTTGAACCCTTAAAATCCCCCTTTTCTTGGTACTGAAGCGCGAGTAGGTATAGTGCTTCTGCCGCCTCCTCAGTGGTGTATTCTTGAATTAGCAAGCCAAAACTATCCTCGGCCTCGGAGTTTTGACCCAGGGAGCGTTGCGATTTGCCTTTCACCAAAAGTGCTTTAGCTGCTGAACCTGGAATCAATTCCTCTTGGGCAAGCAGTTGGGAAGCCGTAGTAATTGCCTGCGGGTAATCTTTTAAGGAAAAATGGGAGTTCATCAATCCCTGTGTCACCTCTGCTTCATCCAATGGTGATCTGGACTGGCCTACAATAGACGTAAAATAGCGCAAGGCTTCAGAGAATTCTTCCCTTTCCAAGGCGATATTCCCCAATTGTTGCAAGGACTTGACACGGTACGGAGACGCGGGCTGTTGCTCCATCAGCTTAAACAAATCAAAGGCTCTTTCTACATCGCCCGCTTGTTTGTAAGCATCCGCTGCAAAGTATATGGCCTCACTTTTTTGAGCCGATTCCGGGTAAGCTCTAAGGTAGCTATCCAGAGCCTTTGCCGCCTGAGGAAACTTTTGGCTGAGGTAGAGGCTCTTCGCAGATTCGTATTCTAGCGTTTGAACTGATCCTGTATTGCGATTGGTGTTTTTATAGTTTTGAAGGTACTCCCCAAACTCTTCTGCCTTGTCCTGCACAGCTAAAGCCTCTTGCAGGCCTTTCAACGCTGCTTCAGAATTCTCTGCTAAAGGATGTTCCTCCAAAATCTTTTTATAGTCCGCTTGGGTTTGATCGAAGCGCTGCAGCGAATAATTGGCCACAGCCCTCCCCTCCAAAGCATAAGGCAGGTACGGAGAATTTGGTCGTTCACGGATCAATTCACTAAAGGCGGTAATTGCTTCTTCATACCGAAGCTCTTCGAGGTAAATCTGACCCTTCTGGAAAAATCCATCCTCCAAGTAGACACTTGATGGAAAATTTGCAAGCAATAGGTTGAGTTGTTCCACAGCCGCTTGATTCTTCCCTTGGTAGTTGGTTACCACTGCCAATTGCAGGTGTGCATAATCCTGTCCTGCTACTTTTTGGTCAATGGCCTCCGAGAAAGTTGCCTCTGCCTGCGCAAATTTCTTTTGAACGAAATAGCAATCTCCCAGCCTCAGCAAGGCATCTTGGAATACCGCTTCATTTTTATTTTGTTGACTGCTACGGTAGGTTTGAAATTGCTGCTCCGCCGATGTATAGGCTTGCGTATTAAAATACGCATAGCCCAATCCGTAGGTAGCCTTCAAAAAATAGGGATCAGCAGCTGAAGATTGTTTGAGGACAAGCTCATAGGAATCAATCGCCTGGGCAAAAGACTCTTGCGCACTGTAAATCTCTCCCTTCCAGAAATGCGTCTCAGCCAAAAGGCTCCGATCCGAAGGATAATTTTGAGATTTGGACAAATAGCTAAGCGCTTGCTCAAATTTTTGATCTCGGTAATAAATTAGGGCCTGGTAGTAGGCCACTTTTTGATAGGCTTGTTGGAGCCGTGGGGATTTGCTTTTGAGCTTATCGAGTTGCTCCATCACGCGGAAGTAGTCGGAAGAATTAAGCAATGCGTCAGAAAGCAAAGTTTCTGCTTCCCCAAATCTTTTTCCTTGAGGATAGCTAGTCAAGTAATCGTCCAAGGTATTGACCGCCACCTGGAAGTTTCCACGCTGCAAATTGATCTTCGCTAAGTTGAATAAGGCTTCTTCTTGAATTCCTACATCAATTGAACTCGCAGAAGCCACTTGAAAACTGGTAAGCGCATAGGGGAAATTACCCTGCTGCACGTAGGTATGGCCCAAATAGTAACTTGCTGCTTGAGCAATATCTGGACTTCCCAAGGCTGCCACCTTCAGGAATTCACTTGCCTTTGGGTAGTTCTTTGTTTCAAAAAAGGAAATTCCTGCTTTGTAATATTCCTCCTTGGTCAATTCACCCGATTTAAAGGAAATAAATGAATTGTATTGGTCTGCTGCATTCTTGAAATCCTTAAGCGCATAATGCGACTCTGCCAAGAAGAGATGAATGGATTCTTGTTTATCAAAAGACTTTCCAGAAGTAAGTAAAGGCGTGGCATACCCGATTGCTTCGGCATACTTGCCTTCCTTGTAATACAGAGAAGTCAACAAATAAGGAACCTTGCTTGCATAAAATTCACTTTCCGCTGCAAGCTGTAGCTCTCGGATGGCCTGTTGGTT
>JBIIGH010000076.1:0-10073 GCA_044236565.1 Algoriphagus sp.
CTCTTTGTCCAAAAAAGAAGTCAAAGCACAGGAATTAGCTGCAAATGCAAGCCGCTTTTTTATTGAAGGAGAAAAGGCATTGGTGCTTGGAGACTTGGAAAAGGCATTTCGATATTTAGAAAAAGCCAGCGAATTTGCTCCTGAAGAGCCTGCCATTTCCTACAAACTCGCAGAAGTCCTGCTCAAAAACAGTCAAGCCGAAAAAGCACTTTCGTATGCCTTGAAAGCAGCCGCTGGAGACCCAGAGAATCTTTATTACATGCTGCTAGTGGCGGAAATCTACACGAGCTTAAAACAGCCCTTGTTAGCGGCAACTTTACTAGAAAAATTGACCACTGGATCTACCAAAAACCAGCAGTACAACTTGGAGTTGGCATCCATTTACTTAAGCGCCAATGAATTTGACAAAGCCCTCGTGGCTTTGGATCGCGCTGAAGCCTACTATGGGGTCCGAGAAGCGTTCACTTTCCAGAAGCAACGCATTTACCTACGAAAAGACCAGCTCGGAAAAGCAGTTGAAGAGGGTGAAAAATTAATCGCTTCCTTCCCAGGCAATCCAAATTACGTGCTTGCACTGGTGGAGATTTTGTACAACAATGCCAAGTTGGATCAAGCCATACAATTGGTACAAACAGAAATCGCCAAATACCCAAATCAGCCAGAACTTCAGCTGGCAGCTTACTCGCTCTACCTAGAAAAGGGTCAAATCGCACAAGCCAACACCTTTCTATTGGAAGCAATCGCTAGTCCAGACTTGGCGCCACCCTCCAAAGCCGCAGCATTTCAAGGGCTATTGCAGGAATTGAAAACAGCGGAGCGCGACAAGTTGCTGGACAAATTGGAAGTTCTTTTGAAGGAGTTGCACAACGAAGACCCAACCGTTTTGGAAGCAATTGGCAATCGAAGGAAATCTGAAAATAAGTTGGGGGAAGCGCTTGTATTGTACAAGAAGTCGCTAGCCCTTCAACCCAAAAACGAAAAGTTGTTGGAAGAAGTGATTGTCAACTCTTTTGAAACTGGAGACAATTACGAGGAGGTAGCGCGGTACACCAGCATCGCCATAGATGAGTTTCCAGAGAGTGCTGAATTTTGGTTTTATGAGGGCGTAATCCTTTCGGGACAAAAGAAGGATTCTTTGGCGGTTCAAGCGCTTGAAACAGCCCTTCGATTGAATGCAGAAAAAAATCCACAATTATCGCAAGTCGCTTACAGCACTTTGGGCAATAGCCAGTACGAATTGGGTGATCAGGCTGCTGCATTCCAAAATTTTGAGAAGGCCTTGGCACTCAATCCAACTGACGAGCAAGTATTGAATAATTACGCCTATTTCTTGGCGCTAGCTGGGCAAGAATTGGAAAAGGCATTGGATATGGCGCAGCGTGTGGTGAAAAAACATCCTAAAAATGCGACCTATTTGGACACCTTGGCTTGGGTTTTGTATCAGTTAAAAAGGTATTCAGAAGCAGCCCTGCACCTTGATGAAGCCATCAAAATCGAAAAAGTACCAAGTGGAGTCCTAATGGAGCATTATGGAGATATTTTGTATCGATTGGGCAAGGTAGAAGAAGCTGTGGGATGGTGGAAAAAAGCAAAGGAAAGCCCCGAAGGATCCGATTCCCTTGCGCAAAAAATTAAAGATCAACGAATCCATGACTAAAATCCAAATCCTTGCAGCCCTAGTGGTTCTCGTATTGAATTGGAGTTGTGCCACAAAAACCACACTTTTTGAGGGAGATCAGGCCATGGAGTCCTTTGTCCCAAGTACCACTCAATTTGGGTACTTGCAAGCCAAGGCAAAGTTAGTCCTTGAGGAAGATTCGGGTAAAATCACGCGGGGAACGCTTCAGCTACGTGCAAAAAAAGATAGTTTAATTTGGTTTTCCCTTTCTCCAGGCCTTGGTGTGGAGGCAATTCGTGGTTTGCTTAGCCAGGAAAAAATCCAAATTCAAGACCGATTGGGGAAAGAGGATGTTAACCTGACTTATCCAGATTTTGAGAAACGATTTGGAATCAAATTATCGTTGCAGCTATTTCAAAATCTTCTTTGGGGGGACATTCCCTATCCGGCTAGTTATGAAGATCGATTGGTACGCGTCGGGAAAAAGTTTGAGTTAACGCAAGTCCGCGATAAAGTTCGTTATTTTAGCAAGGTCGATACCCGCCACGGAAAGGTTACGGAATTGTCGAGCGCTGCTATTTCTGGCAATGGTTCGATACTTGCCAATTTCCCTAAGTTTCAGAACATCCAATCACAAGTATTCCCTGCGGAGGCCTTGGTAAAAGTGGCTTTAGAAGAGCCCTTAGGTTCGCAAAATTTTAGAATTTACATCAATTGGACTTCCTTAGATCCTCAAGCAAGCCCATTAACTTTCCCCTTCCGATTTTAGTAGTTATGAAAAGATTGGCCTTTCTATTTTTCTTCTTTGTTTTGGTAGGGGTTGACTCCGCTGCATATGCCCAAACCAAAAAGTCTAGGGAGCAATTGGAGAAAGATAAATTAGAAATACAAACCCGATTAAAGGAGTTTGATGCTATTCTAAAGCAAACCACAGCTACCAAAAAAACATCACTGGGTCAGCTAAACGCGATTACTAGCCAATTTCAAAGCCAAAATCGCTTGGTCAACACCTTGGATAGGGAAGTCAATTTACTTTCCAATAACATTCTTGAAATTGAAAACGAAATTGCCAGTTTAGAGAAGCAACTGATTGACTTGAAGGCAGAGTATTCGCGAATGATTTACAATTCCTCCAAACTGAATAGAGGACTTTCGATTGTCGCATTTGTGTTTAGCTCCAGCAACTTTAACCAGCTCTACATGCGCTTGAAATACCTCAAGCAATACACTGAAAGTAGAAAAAAGCAGGCAGAGCAAATTGAAAAATTATCCACTGAGCTAGCCAATCAACGCATCCAACTGGATGAAAGAAAAGTGGATAAAGAGAAAGTGTTGGTGGAGGAAAAGACAGAAAAAGAAAAGCTTGAAGTTATCCGCAAAGAGAAACAGGGCATGGTCAATACCTTGTCTAAAAAGGAACGGGATATTCAGAAGCAGATTGCTGCTACCAAAAAACAACAGGAACAACTGAATCGAATGATCAAATCCGCCATTGAAGCGGAAATTCGTGCTGCTGAAACTGCCTCCAAAAAAGAAAAAAGTACCAGCACAAAAAAAGCAGGAACGAGCATGCCCATGACTCCAGAGGCTGCGGCACTTTCGAGCTCTTTTGCAGGCAATAAGGGAAAGCTACCTTGGCCAGTAGAAACAGGAATCATCTCCCAAGGATATGGTACCTATCCCCACCCTACCCTGAAGGGCATTGTTGAGGAAAATGATGGCATCGATATTCGCACCCAACCCAACTCCAACGTTCGTACAGTATTTGATGGGGTGGTTTCCAAAATCACCAGTATCCCAGGATATGGCAACACCTTGATTATCAAACATGGAGAGTATTTTACGTTGTATAGCCGACTGAAGTCAATTTCTGTCACTACTGGTCAAACCATCAAAGCAAAGACAGTCATCGGGCAAGTTGCCACAAATGCTGAAGGAGAGGCTGTAGTTCATTTCCAAACTTGGAAAGGACTGCAAATCATGGACCCTGCAACATGGATTATCGCCAAATAGGTTAAATATTCTTACATTCATAAAAAAGATATGCAAGTAGACTTGATCTACTTGGGTAAGCGATCTATACTTGTATCTTTGTAATTGTATCTTTAAACGCACAACATTATGACTACTTTAGGTTTTCTTCAAAATATTGGTGGAGGTTCATTAATCCTTATCATTCTTGTAATTCTCCTGTTGTTTGGTGCAAAAAGAATCCCAGAACTAGCTCGTGGATTAGGTCGTGGAATCCGTGAATTCAAAGACGCCACCAAAGACATCCAAAATGACCTTGAAGAAGGTATGAAGGACAAGAAAAAGTAATTTTCAGTCCCATTCTTTTGGAAAAGTATCGTTCCTTCGACGAAATCCAGTTCGCCTTGAAAAAAGGAGCAACCGATTGTCGATCGATTGTAAACTATTACCTACAAAATATTCAGACGAAGGCGCACCTCAACGCCTTCGTCGAAGTTTATGCCCAATCCGCAATGGAAGAGGCGGCCAAAGTAGACCTAAAACTTGCTTCAGGTAGCGCCGGTAAACTTGCCGGAATGGTCATCGGAATCAAGGATGTCCTCAATCACGAAGGTCATCCTGCCACCGCAGGATCCAAGATTCTAAATGGGTATGTTTCCCAATACACTGCTACAGCTGTTCAACGGCTGATCGATGAAGATGCCATTGTCATTGGGCGTCTGAATTGCGATGAATTTGGTATGGGCAGCTCCAACGAGCATAGCATCTATGGAAAAGTATTACAAGAATTGGATCCTACACGTGTTCCTGGGGGTTCTTCAGGAGGATCAGCCGTAGCAGTTCAGGCCAACTTGTGCACCGTATCCTTGGGATCGGATACGGGAGGCTCGGTCCGTCAGCCAGCAGCCTTTACTGGGGTAGTAGGCATGAAGCCCACCTATTCGCGCGTTTCCCGATGGGGACTCATCGCTTATGCATCTTCCTTCGATACCATCGGTGTTTTTTCAACTACCCTAAAAGACAATGCCTTGGTACTTGAAGTCATGGCAGGCTACGATGAGAAAGACAGCACCTCTTCAAGGGTTGAGGTTCCTCACTACAGCGCCTTTGAATTAAAAAAAGGGCCTCTGAAAATTGCCGTATTAAAGGAAGCCTTGCATGCTCCTACTTTGCAAACAGAGATCAAACGCAATACCTTGGAGGTAATTGAAAAACTAAAAAACGAGGGGCATGCCGTTCAAGAAGTGGACTTTCCTCTCTTGAACTATGTGCTCCCCACCTATTACATCTTAACTACTGCCGAAGCCAGTGCAAATTTAGCTCGATTTGATGGAGTGAAATACGGCTATCGTGCACCTCATGCTCAAAACCTGGAACAGCTGTATAAAGACAGCCGCAGTGAGGGTTTTGGAGAAGAGGTCAAACGAAGAATCATGCTTGGAACCTTCGTACTTTCTGCCAGCTACCACGATGCCTATTTCACTAAGGCTCAAAAGGTTCGCAGGATAATTAAAGAAGTGACAGAAAAATTATTGACTGATTTTGACTATCTTTTGCTCCCAACTACCCCAACTACAGCATTCAAATTTGGGGAGCATGGTGATGACCCGGTATCGATGTATTTAGAAGATTTGTTTACTGTACAGGCGGCTGTGTCAGGGGTTCCGGCCCTATCCATTCCCAACGGGAAGGATGATTCAGGAATGCCCATCGGGCTTCAGGTGATTGCAAATTCCTTTAAAGAAGCGGAATTGTATGCCTTTAGCCAGTATTTAAGTACCTTGACTTTAAATTAAGCAGTGTGATGAAGAAACTAATTTTGAGAGTTTTTGTGATTGGAATCGCTTGCTTTCCTTTTTTGAATTCGAATGCTTTTTCACAAGAGAGCAGACTCTCCAATTCAGGACAGCTCGACGTAATCATGCCCAACTATCATTACGAATATGTTCCTGACTTTACCTACGAAGAAGTAGCCGAGCGAATTCAGAAGATGGAATTGGAGATGGACTTCGAATTGAATGAGCGTGTGTTTTCATTTATTCAATACTTCACGGTTCGAAATCGCGAATACATCAAAATGGTTTTGGCTCGGAAAGAGCAGTATTTCCCCATGTATGAAGAAATCCTAAAAAATCGTGGAATGCCTTCGGAAATCCAGTTTCTCTCGATTGTGGAATCGGGTCTAGACCCAAAAATCAAATCTCCTGTAGGTGCGATGGGCTTGTGGCAGTTTATGCCTGCTACTGGTCGCGAGTATGGCATGCTGGTGAATCTAGATATCGATGACCGAATGGATCCAGAAAAATCAACAGAAGGAGCCGCAAAATACCTCAAGGCACTATACAAGATGTTTGGCAACTGGGAAGTAGCCCTTGCTGCCTACAATTGTGGTCCGGGAAATGTGCGGAAAGCAATACGTAAATCAGGAGGGAAAACCACTTTTTGGGGAATTTATGATCACCTACCCAAAGAAACTCGCAGCTATGTGCCTCAGTTTCAAGCCATGCTCTACATCCTCAACCATTTGGAAGAGCATAACTTGCATTTGGAGGAACCAAGCTATCCCATGGAGTATGAACAGATCCGTTTTGATAAAACCTTTCATCTCAAAACTTTAGCCTCACTTACCGCGATATGTTTGAAGGATTTAGAAAAACTAAACCCTTCCATCAAACTAGGAAAGATCCCAGAATCGCACCGTTCCATGTCTGTTCGAATCCCCACATCCAAAGCCTTTTTCATCAAGGATAACTTGGCTTGGCTAGGTGACTCCTTATCCAAAACAACACCAATACTACTGGCTTCAAGCTCCCAGCCGGAAATCGGTACAGGCAGTACCAGTACACCGCAGGGTTCGGCAAGACTAGTCTACAAAGTGAAGTCTGGCGATGCTCTTGGCACCATCGCTACTCGTCATGGAGTGACACTAACTCAAATCAAGCAGTGGAATAACCTCAGCTCAAATGTAATCAAGGTGGGACAGGCGCTTATCATCCACGCCAATGCCGAACCTTCTTCATCCAAAACCATCGCCCTGAATTCAACCAATTCGAGCTCCTCAAAAACCTACACCGTACGGCCTGGAGATTCTTTATGGGTGATTTCACAAAAGCACCAGCTGAGCATTGAACAAATAAAGCGGTTGAACAACCTAAATTCAACCCAAATCAAGCCAGGTCAGCGCTTAATTGTGGGTTAAAAGAAGCAATTCGATTCACTAATTTTTGAATAATCTGGAGATAAAAAAAGCTACAAAACCTTTTTATACTTCCCTTAGAAACTACTCTTCCTATGAAAGCAATTTACTTGAGCCTCCTTTCCCTATGTTGCCTTTTTCTTTTCTCCTGCGAAGAAAATGGGGAATCCAATAGTGCCAAACCCAAGGCAAGAGGTTCGGTAGGTGAAATAATCCTCGCCATCGATTCTACCAAATGGGCAGGACCTGTTGGCGATGAGCTACGCGCAATTTTTGAAGCGGACCTACCGGGTATGATCCGCTCTGAATCCCTATTCAAGGTTCGTCGTGTGGATCCACGTGCCATGACACGGATGCTGAAAATGTACACCAACATTGTGTATATCACCACATTCGACGACAAAAAAGGAGGAAGCCAAGTCATCAATAGGCAATTTACTCCCGAGTCCAAAGCCAAAGCCGCTGCCGATCCAAGCATCTATTCGCTACGGATGGAAGACGAGTTCGCGATAGGCCAAGAAGTACTCTATTTGTTTGGAAACACAGAAAAAGAGCTCATCGGCAACCTGCAAAAGCATAAAGATCAGCTTCAAAATCTTTTCGAAATTCGAGAAAGAGACCGATTAGCCAAAGCCCTATTGGCTCGTAAAAACGCAGCTGCGCAAAGTGATGGGCGCAAAAACCTTGGGATCGAAATTATGCCTCCAGTATCCTACCAGATTGCCAAATCTGTACCTGGATTTCTTTGGTTGAGACAACCTACCCCCACACAAGATCGACCAGATATTAGCGTGTATTTCCATGTGGAAGATTACAAAAACGAAGAGCAAACCTTTCCGGAAAATATTCTTCAACTGCGGGATTCAATTGCAAAGAGCCACATTTTTGGAGATCCAGAGAACCCCAACTCTTTCATGACAAGTGAAAAACAAATCCCACCAGCTTTCCGAAACCTAGTGATTAATGATAATTTTACAGTTGAAATTCGGGGTACTTGGAAAACCAACGACCTAAGCATGGGTGGGACTTACCTAGGCTATTTGATGATTGACGAGAAAAAAGGAAAATTATACTACATGGAAGGTTTTGTGTACTTCCCGAATGAGCTCCACGCAGATGCATTGCGAGAGATACAGACCGTGCTTCTCAAAACCAACGTGAGTTGGTCTGAGAAAACAGGATTATAAACCCAGCTTACACCATCCATTTATGGCGATTAAAATCAGAAAAGAGGACGCATTAAACTACCATAGCCAAGGCTCTCCAGGAAAAATCCAGGTGATTCCTTCCAAGCCAGTTTCCAGTCAATTGGATCTTGCCCTAGCCTATTCCCCTGGCGTAGCAGAGCCCTGCAAGGAAATTGCTGCCGATGTAGAAAATGTGTACAAATACACCGCCAAAGGCAATTTGGTGGCAGTCATCTCAAACGGTACCGCAGTACTTGGATTGGGAGATATCGGTCCAGAAGCCTCCAAACCAGTAATGGAAGGAAAAGGAGTGCTTTTCAAAAAATTTGCGGGCATTGATGTCTTTGACTTGGAGATCGATGAGAAAGACCCAAAAAAGCTAATTCAAATCATTAAGTCACTTGAGCCCACTTTTGGGGGCATCAACCTAGAGGACATCAAAGCTCCCGAATGCTTTGAGATTGAGCAAACACTCAAAAGAGAGATGAAAATTCCGGTCATGCACGATGACCAACATGGAACAGCCATCATCACTGGAGCAGCATTACTCAATGCCCTTGAGCTGGTTGAAAAAAAGATAGAAGACATCCGCATGGTCGTGAGTGGGGCTGGTGCCGCTGCCATATCCTGCCTTCGCTTTTATTTGAGTTTAGGGGTCAAAAAAGAACACATCGTGGTGTGCGACAAAGACGGAGTGATCCGTACCGATCGACCCGGATTGGCAGGGGAACATATCGAGTTTGCCACCTCCCAAAACTTCCATACCATCGCTGAAGCCATGCCAGGTGCAGATGTATTTCTTGGGCTTTCAGCAGGCAATATCATCTCTCCAGACCTCATCCAATCCATGGCAGCAAATCCAATTGTATTTGCACTGGCCAACCCAGACCCTGAGATTGCCTACGAAACGGCCCTTGCTGCACGTGAAGATGTGCTCATGGCTACAGGAAGATCAGATCATCCCAACCAAGTGAATAATGTATTGGGATTTCCCTACATTTTTAGAGGCGCACTAGACGTGCGGGCCACTGCAATCAACGAAGAGATGAAGCTCGCTGCAGCAAAAGCAATTGCGAAGCTTGCCAAAGAACCTGTCCCAGAAATTGTCACCAAAGCCTATGGTGAAAGCAACCTCAGTTTTGGAAGATTTTATTTGATTCCCAAACCAGTAGATCCACGCCTCATTACCACCATCGCTCCAGCTGTGGCGAAAGCAGCCATTGAATCTGGAGTAGCAAAAAAAATCATTACCGACTGGGAGGCCTACGAAGTGGAGCTCCAGAAACGAATTGGTATTGACGAGCGCCTGATGTCTATCGTCATCGGAAGAGCCAAAAAAGATCCGAAACGAGTGGTTTTCGGAGAGGCAGATAACCTCAAAATCTTGAAAGCAGCGCAGTTGATTCGAGATGAAAAAATTGCAATTCCAATCCTCTTGGGTAACCGAGAGCGAATATTGGAGTTAATCAAAGAAAACTCACTGGACCTCGATGGTGTCAGCATCATTGATCCACTGGAAGAGCACAAGCTGAACGAGAAATTTGGAAAAATTCTTGCGCAAAAGAGACAACGAAAGGGCATGACCCTAACCGGTGCAAATAGATTGGTGAAGGAACGAAATTATTTCGGTGCCTTAATGGTCGAAACTGGGGAAGCAGACGCCTTTATTTCAGGGCTTACCCGCGATTACCCAAAAACCATCCTTCCTTCCCTACAAACCATTGGCGTGAAAAAAGGAGTCAATCGTGTAGCAGGCATGTATATCTTGAACACGCCACGAGGTCCTTATTTCTTTGCAGATGCGACGGTCAATCTCAATCCTACCGCTGAGGAACTGGTAGACATCATTGGACTCACCGCTACAGCAGTGAAGTTTTTTAATATGGTACCACGGATTGCACTGCTCTCCTACTCTAATTTTGGTTCTGCCCAGGGAGATATCCCTTCCAAAATGGCAAAAGCAACCGCACTCGCCAAAGAAAAATACCCAGACTTGATTATCGAAGGGGAAATGCAGGCCAATGTGGCCCTGAACCAAGAAATTCAAAAGGAATTCTATCCGTTCTCCGCCCTATCCCACAAAGGAAAAGAAGTCAATACG
>JBIIGH010000281.1:0-2556 GCA_044236565.1 Algoriphagus sp.
AGGTGCCGTTCTGCTGGTTGAGGTAGAGGTAGTCGTTTTCTGTAAAATCATTGGACACATAGAGGTCTAGCCAGCCATCTGCATTGAAGTCTTCTACGGATACCCCCAGCCCAAATCCCAAAATACTGGAATAGATTCCTGCGGCTTGGGTGACCTCTTCAAAGCCTGTTTTGCCCTCAGCCAGCAAGTTTTTATACAATTTATCTCCACTTGGATCGGGCTTATCTCGATTTTCAGACTTGGCAAATACCTCCGGAGATTTGACATTATGGTTGAGCAGGTAGAGATCTAGGTCGCCATCTCGGTCATAATCGAAGAATGCCGCATGGGTGGAATAGCCTGCAAAGTCGATTCCATAGTCCGCAGCAACTTCTGTAAACTGAAGTTTGCCTTGGTTGAGGTAAAGTTTGTTTTTCCCCTTGGACTTGCCTTGTTCGCTGACTTGGCACACATAAATGTCCAATAGTCCATCCCCGTTGACATCGGCCATAGTGACCCCAGTAGACCAGCCTCCATCGCCTGTTACTCCAGCAGTTTCGGTGATGTCTTCAAATTTTAACTTCCCCTTGTTGTGGTAGAGTTTGTTGGGGACTTGATTGCCGGTAAAGTACAGATCAATCAGGCCGTCATTGTCAAGATCCCCTGCGGCTACGCCACCACCATTGTAAAAGTAGAGGTACTCCAGAATGTTTGAGGAGTCAGTGGATTGCAGTCGATTTTCAAAGCGAATGCCTGTTTCCTCCGGATTTTTTAGGAGAAAAAGCGGATTGTCAGGTGCATTTTTCTCGGTGGAGCAGGAGCTGCCAAGAAAAATAGCGAGTAGGAAGAGTGGCGCTATGAATTTGATTCGCTGCATCAATAGGTCCAAATTTCTGCTGGGGCATTGTTTTTGACAAGTAGCAATTGATTTTTACCGATTTGTTTTATGGCCCGAATATCTCCTTCCCACTTTAGGCCATGTTGTCTATTGGGCCAGAACGTAAAGGTTCCGTCTCCTTTTCCAAGGAGCACTTCTCCATAGCCCGCATCGTATTTTCCGAGTTCAGGCTTGACATGGGACAGGTTGCCTCCCAAGATCAAGTCTTGGATGCCGTCGGCATTCACATCAAACACATGAATCGCGAATACCCAAGACTTTTGCCCGTAGATGGGAAAGGGTTTCCAGGTAAAGTTTCCAGCGCCTTGGTTGAGTAAAATACCCGACTCGAGGTGGTTCATCTCCTGAATGATCGATCGATCTAGCACTTCTTTACCAAAAATATCGACTAGACTTTGGTTGGCATAGTCGGCATAGCGAATGTATTTTTTCTTGATACTAGGTACCTGCTTCTCAAGTTCATGCTTGAGCGTGTAGGGAATGGCTACCCCGTCAGATAGTTGTGTGTATACCTGTTCGATGGAACCATTTTGGTCAAAATCATTTAGGTACATGCGGATTGGGCTCGTTGCTGAGCCTTTCATTCGGGTGTTTAATCCTTGATTTCCAAGGGCTAGATCAGGCTTGCCATCGGCATTGAAGTCCCCTACTTCCAGGGTTCGGTACCAACCTTTTAGGTTTTCCATCCCTGGAAGGGTCATTTTTTCCAACTTCTTGCCTGTATTTTTGAAGAAGGTAGGTGCCATCCATTCGCCCACAACTACCAAGTCTTGGAGACCATCTCCGTCGTAATCCAAAACTTTGGCATCGGTAACCATGCCTAGTGCTTTCAGCTCGGGCGCTAAGGTGGTGGATTGTTCGGTGAAATTCCCTTTTCCATCGTTGATCCAAAGTTGGCTATCGGCAGGAGCGCCGTAGGTGAAGGGAACCAATCTGCCTCCCACGACTAGGTCGAGTGCCCCATCGGCATTGATGTCCATTGGAACTACAAAGGCACTGCTCCCAAAAACTCCAGCTAGGCCCGTATGGAAGCCTTTTGTAAAGTTGCCCTTGCCGTCGTTGAGGTACAGGCGGTCTGCTAGATCCGGGCTGCCAAAGCCAGATTCGTTGCCGCCTGAGGTCACAAATAGGTCTGCGTCCCCATCCTGGTCCGCATCAAAGAATAAAGCATCTGAATCCTCGGAAAGCGCATCTAATTCGAAGGCCTCTTGAGGCAGGTAGCGGTACTTTCCTTGGGCTGTTTTGAGGTAGAGTTTGCCTGCAAAGGTCTTGGAGCCACCAAAGTATAGGTCCGCCAGTCCATCTCCATTCACATCTCCTTCGGCCACTGCGGGTCCTTCGGTAGAGAGCATCAGGTAGGTGAGACGGTCTCGATCAAAGTCGACAAATTCATTTTCCTGGTGGGTAAAATCAAGTACGGCAGCCGTAGACTTCACAAATCGCGCTGCACTTGGGGCTTGAAAGAAAGAAGATCCTTCAGGCAGCTTTCCAGCCTCTGTCCACTTGAGGTTGAGGAGCTGGTCTGGCTTCACCTGGCTAAGCTGGGTGTAGGCTCCATCGGGCCATAGCACCTTGATTTCGTCAATGACCGTTGCTTTTCCCAATCCAATGGTGATTTTGGGATCTACGCTCGATTGGAATCCCCGGTTGGGCATCTGCTCGGTGTAAAATATTTCCTC
>JBIIGH010000282.1:0-2555 GCA_044236565.1 Algoriphagus sp.
CTATGGTAAAGTCTACCCCTTCGGTGAGTGGAATATTTCCGGCTTGAACGGTGACAGATCCAGGTGAGATATTTAAACCAGGAAGCTGAATCTCACTTGCCGAACCAGCCGTAAGCCTACCTTTGATGAAGAATTTGTTGAGTCGAGTGACTAGCTCCGCATCTGCTTGCGTAGTTTGGTAGAGCGTGTCGTAGACGTATTTTTCTTGAAGGACCCGTTCATCGGGGTTGAATCTCCGTGCAAGGTTGGACCCAAAAGGTTCCAGGACCGGAAAGATGAGTAGCCCTCGATCGGAGAGCATCGTAATCCCTTCCACAAAGTCAAAGTTTCCATCCGGGGCGGGATCGTTTTGAGGATTCAGGTTGTCCAAGCCTGTCAGGCGAATCAAGGGAATATCCTTGACCTTGGCCCCTTCGAGTAGGGAGGGGTTGTCTAAGCCGGTGCGATCGTCTCGGTAGATCACTTGCAATTGAAATCCATCTCGTTCCACTTGGCTGGCATTGAGGCTGTAGATGTTTTTCATCATCAAATCCCAGGTAGGCACCCGGGGATTGATGCGTGCAGGTCGGAGGAGCTTTAGGAAAATCAACTCATCTTCTCTACGGGATTGGTAATCCTCGGTCAGTTCACCCACTTTGAATACTTGCCCATTGTAGGTGTACTCGTAGGATACTGCGATCACTTCGTCATTTTGTAATCTTCGAAAGAGGGAAATGAAACCCAGCTGTCCATTGAAAAAGTATTCGGTTGGGTCTAGCTTTCGGGCTCCGTTGATCTGTTCAAAGTCTACTCCTTTTTTTATTCCTAGGTTTCCCTCCAACGCACGAGCTCCAGAATCAAATGGTCTGTAAGCTGGGTTGCCATTGATGCTTGCATACAGGCGGTTGGCACTATTGCTGGCAGGGCTGGAGGCTATCCCCGATCCAATGGCGGGATTTCCTGGATTGAGCAATACTCTTCCTTCACCAAGATCCATAAATGCAGCAAAATTCCGAAGCGTTTCAGTATTCGTGGCCCGGTTCATTACGTACACTTCTACGCGGGTAATGTTGACTCCAGAGGTGACCTGAGGAAGCCCTTTTAGCCAGCGTTCGTAATTTTCCCTGAAGAAATGACTGAGAAAGAAGTGGCGGTTTTCATCGTATTTGGAACCTTGAATTTCGAATGCTCGACCCTGTCCATTGGCATCAATCACCAGATTGTCTCGCCTTCCTCGTTGGGTGGAGGCGACAGCAGTGACATTGAGCTTCCCAAACTTCATTTCCGTCTTGACACCAAACAGGTTTTGGGCACCTTGGATGAGTCGGTTTTGGATGGGTAAACTCACATTTCCGAGTTCAATGGACTGAATGATGTCTTCATCAAATCCATCGTATTCTAGTTTGAGTTGATTTTGAAAATCGAAGGAGTTGTTGGAGTCAAAATTGGCTCCAATTTTGAGTTTCTGTCCCAGGTTACCATTGACAGCCATTTGGATTTGCTGTTGGAAATTGAAGTTCCCATTTTTTTGCTGGCGGATGGGGATGGTGGGATTGTCTATCCTTCGAAAGATGGCGCCAAAATCAAGGTTGACATAGCCAGTTGGAATGATATTAATCGAATCACCTCCAAAGATGCGGTCAAAGGTAGGACTCATGGTAATGGGCGGTATGAGTCTTCTGCCTTCCACGGCACTTTCTCCATCGATTCCTCGGGAGCGAGTTTTCCAGTAGTCTTGCCGAACTTGGAATTCTTGCAGTGGTGCGAATTTGTCAAACTCGTATTCCTGCTGGTTGCCCATTCGGGTGCTATCCAACTGATCTACCACCTGGTATTTGAGTGTGGAGTCCATCAACACCTGCACATCTCGGTTGACGGGAGAACTAGGAAAAAAAGGAGATTTCTGTGTTGAAAAAGGATTTCGATAGGGATAGAGGGGCGAAGTTCTTCGTGTTTGCCACAGTAAAAAGGAGGGTGCCAATCGGCGCTCATTTAACGAATCTATCCGAGACTTGGGACTAGGTGCCTGTTGGGCTTGAAGGGTACTGATGGGAAGGAAGGCAAGGAGCAATCCGAGGAGGATGGTGATCCCCCCAATTGGATTTTTCATAAAGAAATGGAAGTCCTGAACCTTCAATTCAGTGGGTATTAAGAAGTTTTTAACGATGCTTTGATGAGCTCTTCCAGGGAGATGGTTCCACCAACCTTTTTGAGTACCAAGGCAATATTTTTCTCTGCGACAGCTTTTGGAAAACCTAAAGTGACTAGAGCTTGTAACGCTTCTTCTCTGATTTTATTGCCTCCATTGAGAAATCCTAATGGGGCAGTAGCTTCTCCGCTTCCTGATTTGCCAACCTTATCCTTCAGTTCGAGGATAATTCGCTGGGCAGTTTTGGTTCCAATTCCTTTGACTGCTTGAATTGTAGCTACGTCACCTGATAGAATGGCCTGTTCGATTTCAGTGCTTGTTAAGGAAGAGAGGATCATGAGTCCCGTGCTCGGTCCCACTCCATTGATGGATGTTAGCAAAAGGAAGAGTCGTTTTTCTTGCTCTTCCTTAAATCCATAAAGGGTGT
>JBIIGH010000287.1:0-2532 GCA_044236565.1 Algoriphagus sp.
GCAGCGAGGCGTTCAAAGCGCTGGAACCGTGCATCATTTGGCATTTCGAACAGCGACGACCACCTCACAACTTGAAATGCAGCAACTTCTACTCAAGCAAGGCTATGGAGTGACGGAAGTTCGGGATCGAAATTATTTTTTGTCCATTTATTTTAGGGAGCCAGGTGGAGTTTTATTCGAGATTGCTACCGATGTGCCTGGATTCGCCATTGACGAGGATGAAGCGCATCTGGGAGAACTCTTAAAATTGCCCGATTGGGCAGAGAAGAGCCGATCGCAGATTCAAGCTGCTTTAATACCTGTGACCTTTCAACCTGAAAACTATGTCTAATTGGATCCAAACAGGCCTTCCTCTTTCGGGATCGAAGAAGGCAATCCTTCTTTTCCATGGGAGAGGAGCAACGGCAGAAAGTATGTTGTCAATAGCCTCTAACCTGGACCTGTCTGACTTTTCCATTTTTGCACCCCAGGCCGCTCAGCGAACCTGGTATCCCTATGGATTTATGGCGAGCGATGAAGGCAACCTTTCCAGTTTGAATTCGTCTTTACAACAAGTTTCCCTTCTATTTCAATTTTTGATTGAGAATGGAAAAGCTCCAGAGCAGATTTATGTGATGGGCTTTTCGCAGGGAGCCTGCCTTTCTTTGGAATTTGCAGCACGAAACGCGCAGAAACTAGGAGGCGTAGTCGCCTTTACGGGCGGCTTGATTGGAGAAAAATTAGAAGAAAAAAAATATAACGGAGATTTTCAGGGAACACCTATTCTCCTCAGCAGTAGTGCACATGACATGCATGTGCCTGCCCAACGAATTCATGATTCTGCCCAGCTTCTTCAGAAAATGGGTGCGGAGGTTAGCCTTACTCTTTTTGAAGACGAGCTCCATACCATCCGTCCTGAAGAATTGACTTGGGTCAATCAAACGCTTTTTTTGTAAGGTTTCTTGGTTAAAAAAATCCCTGGCACTAGCCGGGGTTTTTTTTGTTTGGCACCAGGCTAATCCTCTAGTAAGAATAGGTTATTTGTGAACCTAGTTCTGGATCGAGCTCGATTTGTGCATAGACTCCGACTTCCTGCTGTAGTTCTTCCACGTGGCTGATGATTCCGACGACTCGGTTTTCATGCCGCAGGGCTTTGAGTGTTTCAAAGACCACCCGAAGCGAATTTTTATCGAGTGCTCCGAATCCTTCGTCCAAGAAGAAAAAGCTTTGATCGGCTTGGTTGAGCGCCTTTACTTTTTCTGCCAAAGCCAAGGCTAGGCAAAGAGAAGCTTGGAAAGTTTGCCCACCGGAGAGTGTTTTAAGCAGTCGTTTTTTGCCGCCATTCAGGTAGTCCATCACCCAAAAGGTATTGCTATCATCGATCTCCAAACTCAAGCTATTTTTGGTGAGCATCCGAAACCGCTTGTTGGCGGTATTGCAAAGCTCACGCAAGTAAATGGAGCTTACATAGCGGACAAATCCCTTCCCTGAAAAAAGCCTCTCCAACTCCCGCAAATTGGTTTCTCGAGCTTCAATTCGTTCAAACTCTCCCAAAAGGCTTTGCTTTTCTTTCAGTTTCTGTGAAATAGAAAGGATCTCCTGATTGAGTAAGGTGATCTGCGACTGGAGCATTTTTTCGGTATCCTTGGCAGAGGCAGCCTCTTCCAATAGGGTTTGGAATTTTTCTTCTGAATATTCTTTGATTCCCTCCTCAGCATCCAGTACTTTAATTCGTGCATTGGTTGCGGCAACCTGCTGCTCATACGCGCGAATTTCCGCATCCATTTTTTCTGCATCCAAGTCCAGCTGGAAAAGGTGAATAAGCGCATCTTTTTCTACAAATCCCTGCTTCGCCATCATTTGGGCGAATTCTGCCTGGCTGCCCGCAAGTCGATCTTGGGTAGTACCGAGCAGGACCTCAAAATTCTGGAGATCGGCTAGATTTCTAGATTGGGCAATTTGTCGCTCCTGCAGATGTTTTTGAACACCTACTAAGGATTCCGCTGCAGTTTCAATGCTTTTTTCAACAAGGGCAATCGCATTGGCAATGGCTTCTGCTTCCTTCTTCTCATACGGTTCACAAAATTCCGGATCCTTGATCTCCTGCTGTTTACCAGCTATTCTGGAAAGCAAGTCTTGGTTTTGGAGCTGAGCTTGTTGCAAGGTTTGAGCAGCTATTTCCTTTGCGTTTCGTAGGCCAGCGATTTTTTTACGCAATTCATTGAGCTGATTTTGAAGTTGTTGCGTGGTTTGAAAAACTTCAGCCAACTCGGAAATTTTGTGTTCTAGCTCCTCCTTAGTTGTTACACCACTGGCTTTTAATTTTTCCCAGAGGACTAATTCTTGCTTTTCAAGCCCAAGTTTTTCCTGCTCTTTTAGCTCCTGGTTTTTTTGAAGGTTGCTGAACTGTATTTCTTCAATACTTTTCTTTTGTATCAGGTCACGAATATTTTCCAATTCAAGATTGCCTTGCTTCAAAACCAGTTCTGCTTGTTGAAGTGCCGCGGCAGAGGCACTTATCTGCAATGGATTTGGATGTTCGCTAGCCCCGCA
>JBIIGH010000077.1:0-9979 GCA_044236565.1 Algoriphagus sp.
TTCGATGCCAAAGGCTTTGCCAATTTCTTCGGCCTTCTCTTGATTTCTTTGGCATATCGCATACATGTTTGCCAACGGATGCTTTTGGTAAATGGGGATAAACTCGGCACCAAAACCTAAGCCGATGATGGCAATGTTAATTGGTTTTTTGCTCATGGGAGGGAGAATGGATTTGGGTTAAAAAAGAAGTGTTAATTTTTTATGATTATCCGCAATTATGTCAGTGGATTAAGATTTGTTTGAATTACTGCGGATAATCGTCGACAGACGACTGTCCACAGTCCACAGCTCACCTAAATGAACTTCAAGCCTTATTTTCTCTCGTTACTGGTAAAAAGCGGATAATCAGATAATTTTTTAATTCTTGGTCAATTGAAAAGGGAATCAATTTATGCGGCTGCCCATTTTTTAAGGAATTCGAGACCATCCTTCGCAAATCCATCCTGGCTTGGCACCAAGGGCTTCCAAATGCACACTGCCCCTGCAAGCTCCTTCACTTGAGGAGTAAAGCTTTCGATGGAGATCGTTCCTCGGTAATTAATGGCTTCTAGGCCTCGCTTCCAAGCAGCCCAATTCGTCTGGCCAGTTCCTGGAGTACCTCGGTAATTTTCCGATACCTGCACGTGGATCAATTTATCGCCTACACGACGAATCGCTGACTCCAAGTCAGGTTCCTCGATATTGAGATGGAAGCCGTCCAAGACCGCTTTTGCTTGAGGTTCGTTGATGTCACCAATCAAGCGCATCAGGTCTTCGGAGGTGTTGATCAGGTCTGTTTCAAAGCGATTGAGGGTCTCAATGGCCAAATCCAGCCCAAATTCTCCTGCTCGACGACAAACTTTTCTTAGGTTGGTGACTGCGCGTTCCCATTCTACTTGCCGCTGCTCAGGAGAAACAAGTCTCGCCTTGCCTACAGCCGAATACATAGGACCCGCCACAAAACCTGCTCCCAGTTCGGTGGCGATCTCCAAACAGGAATCCAGATAGGCAAAGCAGGTTTGGTGGAAAGCCGGATCATCATGCGTCAAGTCACGGCTAGGGCCAAAGGCTCCACAAATGATCCCCTTTAGTTCTTGGTCTGCCAAGGCCTTTTTTACCAAATCCAGGTCAATCAAGGAAGGATCCTCTACGGGAATTTCCACTGCATCGTAGCCAAAGCTTTTGATCTTGGGAAACAAAGCGATGGTCTCTCGATTAAATGGGGAAGTCCAAAGCCAGGTACTTACCCCAAAAGTTACATCCAATGCCATCGTTTATTTCCGTACGACCATGATGCCGTTCATGATTCTCCAGTGACCTGGCACGGTACACACAAATGGATATTCTCCTGGTTCGGTAGGTGCGGTAAATACAAGCGTTTCCTTGCCTTCGGGACTAACTAGCACAGTGGCTATGATCACTTCTGGGATTTCAGGAACATAGTTTAGTTCAGCTCCCTTTGGATTTTTTGCCAGTTCATCGGCTGCCTTGCCAATCACTTCCATGCTTCCTTTTTTACCAATCACGAGGTTGTGCTGCATGAAATCTAGGTTCTCAAAATCAATGGTCACTTGTGTTCCAGCCTGAACTGTGAAGGAAGGCTTGTCAAATTTCATTTCATGAGGTATCACGCCCAATTTGATGGTGGTGGTTCCAGTTGTATTGGTTAGCGTAGGTAAACTAGCTACCAAGGCTATTTCTGAACCTGGTTTCTTGAGCGTCAACGTGGAACTCTTGCTCAAGCGACCTCCAAACCACCAAGTACCCTCGTACTTACCAACCACATTTTTGCTGTCGTTGGAGCCTACACGAACTCTGTTAGGACTGAGTGCCTTTGGAAATACTCCCTTTGTCTTGCCTTTGGCAATTTCTTGTCCATTGATTTGCAAGGAAAGGGTACCGTCTGCCACTAAAGTAGCGTCTACGACAAACTGAGTAGTAGGAAGACCTTTTTTGGAACTGATAATGGTGAGTTTATCCTCCTGGGCAACCGCAAAATGAAGGGCATCCTGATAAATGTAGAGGCTATAGCCATTCGTATTGTTGCCTTGCGCCATCAGTACGCCTTCAAGTGGATTGTCTCCTTTGGAGAGAATCATGCGAACGCCAATTTCCTTGCCTGCTACATCAGGAGGGAATAAAATGCTGTTGCGCTGATCCAAAGGATATTGCTCCGCTACCAAGCTTCTGCTGATTCGGTCAGGAAGTGGGAGAGGGCTTTCTCCGGAAGCTTGGATGGCTGCTTTTGCATCTAGCTTCGCAAATTCGGATGGATGAGTCAATACAGCTGCAAATATGGCTTGCGGTAAGAATGCGTCCTTTCCATTTTCTTCCTGCTTTGCTTCTTCCATCAATTTCTTAGCTGCCTCCGTGGAAGATGGCATTTCAGAAAGCGCTAAAAAGGCTTCTTTACGGGTATGCAAATCCGCATCTCGCAACAAATTGCTGCTTAGGATCGCTTTGGACGAAGCCTCATTTCGTGGAAGTACGCGAAGTGCATTCTTACGCACTGCAGCAGATGGATGGCTAAGTGCTTTCACTACAGCATCTGTAGCCTCTTGATTTTTTCCATTCAATTCACCCAAACCATGCAAAGCCCACAAGGCATTGATTGCTGGACCGTTGATACCCACTTTGTCTTGGGATTGGTTGCCGATGAGGGAATAAAGGTCCTTCAGAATTGATTTTTCCTTTCGCTCCACAATCAAACGCTGGGCAGTCATTCTCCAGAACAGGTTATCACTTTTCAGCGCTTCAATAAGTTTAGCCGGTTTTGCGTCTTTCAAATCGAATGTTTTGGCATCCTTGCCTCCCTTGTAGCTAATTCTGTAGATACGGCCATGCTTGCTGTCTCGAAGTGGGTTGATGTAGGCATTGCCTTCTCCATTTTCAAAACCGCGTGGGGTGGGGTTGTGCTGAATGATAAAGTCGTACCAGTCTGCCACCCAAAGGGCTCCATCTGGGCCTACCTCTGCATGAACAGGGGAAAACCATTCGTCGGAGCTGGCGAGGATATTGAAACCGTTTTTCTCCTTGTAGCTTGATCCATCCGGATTGATAACAGCCTTGTGCAGCACTCGTCCGGTAGGTTCGGCTACAAAAGCAATGCGATTCCAATAGGATTCAGGAAAGCTACGTGCAGTGTAAAAATTATGTCCTGCAGCAGCAGTATAGCCTCCAAACCAGTCTACCTGACGAAGGAAAGGAGTGAGGTGCGGCATGTCGTAGTGGCTATCGATACCATGTACCGTATTTGCGGATCCTTGGAAAATGGGACGCTTTAGGAATTTGTTGGCCATTGAAAAATACACGCTGTGTTGTCCATTGGCAGTAGAGAGGAAGGTTTCGAAATCTTCCGTAAAGCCCAAGCCCCAGGTGTTATTGGATGAGCTGCCCAAGTATTCTAGGCTACTCGCATCAGGTGCAAAGCGATACAATCCTTGTCCAAAGGAATGAGATTTTCCGCCCACTTCTCCGTTGAAGCCTGAATAACCCAATACGCCCCAAATTTTGTTGTCGAAGCCATATTTCAAATTGGAAGGTCCAGCATGGGTATCACTTTTGCCCCAGCCCGTAATCACCACTTCACGCACATCAGCTACATCATCTCCATTGGTGTCTTTGAGAAATATAAAATCAGGTGCCATGGAGATCAAGATACCACCATTGACGGCCATGATCGAAGTGGGGATATTCAATTTATCTGCAAAAACAGTGACTTTATCGGCTTTGCCGTCACCATCTGTGTCTTCGAGTATTTTGATTTTATCGTTGCCGCCTTCGGTGCGAACCTCATTTGGATAATCAACTGTTTCGATCACATACAATCTGCCTCGCTCGTCCCAAGCCATGGCCATAGGATTGATGATCATGGGTTCACTGGCAAACAATTCCATTTCAAATTCGATGGGCAACTGCACCAATTTCATGCTTTCTTCCGGAGAAAGTGGCAATTGAAAGCGAGGTGCTGGATCCCTTTTTTCGTAGTTAGGGATTTCAGCATCTTTGAATTGAGGCGTGGGAATCTTGTAGTCTACGAGCAATTGATTGACTTGGTCACCTACAGCCCAAAGGATACCGTTGGCTAGGAGTTTGTGGAACTCAGGTTGCTTCCAGGTTTCCTCATTATGGCCATAAGCGGTATAAAACACACGCCCTTTTCCTTCATTGCGAATCCAGGTATAAGGCTCTTTTTTGTCACCCTCTTTTCGCTCCATCAACACCTGAATATCTGGGTTGACTTGGCTGTGTACGTAGGTTTCATCCCAAGTTTCAAACTCGCTGATCCCTTGTAAGATAGGATGAGTTGGTTCAAGTATTTGTGTAGTAAATCTTCCTGTGCCATGCGTACTAAATTGCCCACCGACAGCTTGTACATACCAGTCCGAATTTCTAAAGCAAAAAGAAGCGCTGTGCAGTGGAATCAAGGCCTTTCCGCCTTGAACAAATGATTTGAGCGCTGCTTCCTGTGAAGGAGAAATCGAATCATGGTTGGCATAAATCAACAATCCATCGTAGTTCTGTAGCACCTCTTCACGAAGATCTTCTGTATCAGCAGTGTAGGTGAGGTTGATTCCCTTTTGGAACAAGGGAGTGGAGATGTGCATCATCAATTTTTCAGTATTGTGATGATCACTCTCATGCCCCAAAACCAAAATTTCCACACGTCGTTGTTCGGTCATGGATAAGAACGCATTCTTTTTGCCGCAGGCAGAAACTAAAAGAACTAAGATCAAGGAAAGAAGGCCGATCGGTCTCCAAAACATGCTTTGGTTCATAATGGGTTTGAGGTTAATTGGGTGCAAAGAAACTATTGATAAGGAATGGGCTTAAGATGTTCTTTAAATTAAAACTTCTTATTGAAGATTTAAAAAGGTTTTTATGAATATAGACTTAGAAGGGATAAGCTTCCAAATCAATCTTCCAAAGGAAAGGAAGGATAAAGTAAACCATCAGACTCAAAAGGATGATTGAAATAACATTCAACCAGAGGCCTGCTTTCACCATGTCTTTTATCTTCAGATACCCTGGACCAAAAACCACCGCATTGGGTGGAGTAGCCACGGGAAGCATGAACGCGCAACTGGCAGCGAGCGTAGCTCCAACCATCAATCCAAAGGGGTGAACATCTAATTTGATCGCTACAGAAGCTAAAATCGGCAGGAGCATGGAGGCAGTTGCAACATTAGAAGTGACCTCAGTGAGGAAATTGACTGCGGCAACGATGATCAACAATAAAACGAAGAAACTTACACCTTCGATCAAACTCAAATGTTGACCAATCCAACTGGCAAGTCCTGTTTCTTTAAAGCCTTCCGCCAAAGCCAATCCTCCTCCAAAAAGAATCAAAACGCCCCAGGGAATCTGTTCAGCAGTTTTCCAGTCCAATATTCTCCCTTTTGGTTCAGATTTTCCAGAAGAGGGTAGGAGCAACAGAAGCATGACACCCAGTAAGGCGATGATTGTATCATCTAAAGCAGGAAGCAGTGGAGCCAACAAAAAGCTACGGGTGATCCAAGAGAAGCAAACGAGGCCAAATACCACCAGTACCGTTTTCTCTTCATAAGTGATTTTACCTAGGGCTAAAATCTGGTCTTGGATAACCGATTTGGCTTCCGTTAGGTTGAATTTCTTTGGCAGCGGGTTGCCATAGTTCACCAGATAAAACCATGCAATGGCAAGTAAAACCACCGAAAATGGAAATGCAAACAGCATCCATTCGTTGAAATCAATGGTGTAATTGTATAGTTTTTCAACTACTGCGCGCAAGACATTATTAGTGGGGGTACCAATTAGCGTTGCCATTCCACCAATGGATGCTGCATACGCGATGCCTAACAGGATGTTTTTAGCTAAATGAGTGGATAAAATCCCATTTTCATCTCCCAAATGGTTCTTGAATTGCCCGATTACAGCCAATCCAATCGGAAGCATCATCAAAGCTGTTGCAGAATTTGAGATCCACATGGAAAGGAAGCCTGTGGCTAACATGAATCCCAGCACAATACGTCTTAAATCTGTTCCTAATAAATTTATTATGTTAAGTGCAATACGCTTGTGCAGGTTCCATTTTTCAATAGAAGTAGCTAACAAAAATCCTCCCATGTATAGCAATACCGTGGGATCCATGTAATTATTTGAAACTTGCTTCAGGTTCAACACACCAGACAAGGGCAAAACCATCAAAGGAAGTAAAGCGGTGCCAGCAATGGGTACTGCATCAGTAATCCACCAGATAGCCATCCACAACGTAAGTCCAAGCATCAATTTCCCTTCAGGGGCTAATCCAGGAGTATCCACTAAGTAGTAGACCAAGAAAAAAACGAGGGGTCCAAGGAGACGGCCAATAGTAGGAAACCAAGTATTCATAGTGGAAGTAGTTCAGAGTGAAGGGTAAATCAATGAGGATGATTGCTATACTAATTCAAAGATTTTTTATAGGGCATGTTAAATGGGGAAACCTGCGAAGGGGTGTTGGAAGCAATGCCATCGATTGTATCAAAGCAATTGGATTGGAGCTCAGGATTGATGTTAGCTACAGGTCTTAAATCTTTATTTAACATAATATAAATTATACAACATATAAACCATCAAATACGCTCAATTCAGCTATTCTCTTGATTTCAATACGCCCACATAATAATCAGGATCCACCACGAACTCTTGTACAGGAGCTCCGGCTAGTTTCTGCCAGGCTGTTTTTGGTTGCAGTCTTTTTACACTTCCATCCAACAATACATCTACGGGCATATCAAAATCTTTCACTACACTGATCCATCGGTAATGCAAAGCCCCATCTTGCTGGTAATACTCCAAGATGGGAATACGAGCATCACGTAAGTACTGGTCAAACACCTTTGCCAAATTCAACCCCATCTGTTTGGAGATGTAGGATTCCACCTGAGCGGTAGTTACGGTCTGATGGTAGAATGTTTCATTCAAGCCACGTAGGATCTGTCTCCATTTCTCATCGTCTTGCAAGATTTGACGAAGCATGTTTAAAAGATTGCCTCCTTTGTAGTACATGTCCCCAGATCCACGCTGGTTGACTCCATAGTCTCCGATAATGGGCTTATCGTTCACGATATTCATTCGAGTGCCTCGCACATAAGCCTGACCTGCTTCCTTGCCGTAATGGTAGTCGAGAAACAAGCTTTCAGAATAATTTGTGAAGCTTTCGTGGATCCACATGTCGGCCTCATCTTTATACGTAATGTTGTTGGCAAACCATTCGTGACCTGCCTCGTGGATGATGATAAAGTCAAACTTCATTCCCCAGCCCGTTCCGCTGAGATCTCTGCCACGGTATCCGTTTTGGTAACCGTTGCCGTAGGTTACTGAACTCTGGTGTTCCATGCCCAAATAAGGAGCTTCCACCAACTTAAATCCATCTTCGTAAAATGGATATGGGCCAAACCAGTGCTCAAAGGCCTTCATCATGCGTCTGGCATCTTGAAAATGAACTTTTGCCTTCTCTAAATTTTCTCTCAAGACAAAGTAATCCATATCAAGCGTCCCTTTTTCGCCTGCGTATTTCTCACCAAACTGCACGTAATCTCCCACATTGATATTTACTCCATAGTCATTGATGGGATTGACCACCTTCCAGTGAAAGGTATCGGTATCTTTTCCTAGTTCGATTTCCACCAAACGTCCATTTGAAATGTCCATCAATCCTTTGGGCACCGTGACATGCATGTCCAAACTATCTACCTCATCGGCAGGATGGTCTTTCAAGGGCCACCAGATGCTGGATCCGATGCCTTGGTTGGAGGAAGCGATAAAATCAAGGCCTTTTGAATCCTTCTGCCAGGTAATCCCTCCATCCCAAGGCGGACGAACAGCCTCTTTGGGAATCCCCTCGTACTGCACAACTAGTTCTTCTAGGGCACCTGGAACCTGTTTCTTGGTTAAGGTCACCCAATATACCGCCCCTTCTCGTCTATAAGAAAGGGTTTTCCCTCCTTGTGTGATTGAGGTAATGGCTAGGGGCTCTTGAAGGTCTATTTGTAAAAGCTTCGCTTCATTTACTACTTGGTAACTTATTTTATTTGAGCCTTTTATGGATTTTTTGGATGGATTAATCTCTACACTTAAATCATAGTGTTTGAGGTCCCACCAAGTTCGTTCTGGGCCTAGTCTTCCCCGCAAGCTATCTGCGCGGCTGTATTGTGCTACTGCGGAACTGGAGAGCAGCAAAAAGGAACTAAGTGCTCCTGCTAGGATATAGTGGGCAAATTTTGAGTTCATAAACTTGAAAATTGAATTGATTTACCGTCCTCCTGGTGGACAATAGGTTTTTAAGAAATTGGTGTACACCATGCGCAAGTGAGCTGAAGTTCCTTCTCCTTCACCGATGCCATGGGAGCGGTTGGGATAAGGCATAAATTGAAATAGCTTTCCATGCTTGATCAATTCGTTGATCAGCATTTCGGCATTCGCATAATGTACGTTGTCATCACCCGTGCCATGAATGTACAAGAGATTGCCTTGCAGATTTTTGGCATGAGTGATGGGCGATCCCGCCACAAAATCTTCCAAGTTCTCCTGTGGAAGTCCCATGAATCGCTCCTGGTAAATATTGTCATAGGTCAGTTGATTGGCTACTGCCGCTAAGGAAATACCCGTTTGGAAGAGTCCAGGGTATTGGAAAAGGAGGTTTAGTGTAGCTGATCCTCCCCCACTGTGTCCCCATACCGCCATGCGGGTTGGGTCTACAAAATCCCATTGGCTGATTTGCTTTGCTGCCTCTGCCTGGTCTGAAATATTCAAACGCCCAATTTTACGGTAAATGCTTTTTCTCCAAGCCCGACCTTTGGGAGCAGGTGTGCCTCGGTTGTCGACAGAGATGTAGATATACCCGTCTTCTGCCATATCACCTTGATAGTTTCGGTTCCGACCTATTCCAAAGGCGTCTTTTACAGTGGCTCCCCAAGGCTCCGTGTACACCAAAAACAAGACAGGATACTTCTTAGTGGCATCAAATCCCTTGGGTTTGATCATCCATCCGTCCATCTCTGCGCCATCGGCTGTGTTGATTTTAAAGAATTCCACAGTTTTGGCACCCTGGTTAGTGGGCAACTTGGATGCAATGCTTTGACTAGGATCAAGGGCTTGGTGCTTAGGAAGGCTGATCCATTCGCTAGATGGTCGGGTATAGCTGTTGGAAAACTGATGCATGCCATACTTTCCATTGGGTGAAATCACATAAGAATGAGTTCCGGGCAGATCTGCAGGGGTTACCCGTTCTGGAATTCCCTTTCCATCCAATTTGGCCTTGTACAAGTATTTCTGGGTAGCATTGTCAGGGGAAGCATGAAAATAGAGTAGATTTTCTTTTTCATTGAAATGCAAAAGGTTGATCACATCGTAGTTTCCATGCGTCACGGGAGTCACTTTACCAGTCAAATCAACACGATACAGGTGCCTCCAACCATCCTTCTCGCTAAACCATAGGAATTCCTTGCCTGCATTGATCCATTTAAACTCATGTCTATAGGTAAGCCCATAGGTGTTTTCCCAGCTAGAAAGCACGTCTATCCAAGTCTCGTCCTGCTCTTCGAAAATGAGCTTGGATGTATTCTCTTTTACTTGAATGCTAAAGATTTTGCTGTGGTTTTGCTTTCGATTGAGCTGCTGTACCAAGAGCTGTTCCGCGGAATTCCACTCCATTCGAGGCAAGTAGTGCTGCTGTGGATCCCCAGGAATGTTCAACCAAGTGAGTTTTTGGCCGGCTAGTTCAATGACACCAATTTTCGCTGGTGATGGAGACTCCCCTACTTTGGGATACTCCACGGGAATAATTTGGGAATAGATGGAATCTGTGGTATTGATCATGAAATAATCCCGGATCTGATTCGCATCGATTTGCCAAAAAGCAATGCGCTTGCTGTCTGGGCTCCATTGGAAACCATCTCTGCAGGCAAACTCCTCTTCATAAGCCCAGTCAAAAGTGCCATTGATTAATTTGCGGTTGCCATCTTTGGTTAAAGGGGTAATC
>JBIIGH010000078.1:0-9955 GCA_044236565.1 Algoriphagus sp.
ATACTGCAGGCGGGATCATGGCCAAGGAATTTATCCGGGCCAATAAGAACTGGAACGTAGTTCAAACTATCAATGAGATTCGCAGACAAGCTGAAAATGTAGATAAATTTTATTCCATCTACGTAGTCAATAACAAGCAGCAGCTGCTGGGACGGGTGTCGCTCAAAAAAATCATTCTTTCTGCCTCAGAAACTACCATTGAAAGCATCATGGAGCATGAGGTGATCTCGGTGCCGGTATTTATGGACCAAGAAGAAGTAGCGTCCTTGATGCGAAAGTATGACTTGGAATCGGTACCTGTAGTCAATGCCAAAAACAAGTTGGTAGGTCGAATCACAGTAGATGATATTTTGGACGTAGTACAAGAGGAAGCTGAGGAAGATATCCAAGCCATGGCCGGGGTTTCGGCAGACATTGAAGAATCGGATTCGGTATTTACCATTTCCAAGGCTCGCTTGCCTTGGCTTTTGATTGGCGTCATTGGAGGATTGATGGGAGCCAAACTAATTGGCTTTTTTGAAGGAGGGCTTTCGAAGTACCTTGCATTGGCTTCATTTATTCCTTTGGTCGCGGCAACGGGTGGTAATGTGGGAATTCAAGCATCTTCGTTAATCGTACAGTCCCTCGCTTCGAAATCTGCCTTTGACGACACTCCTTGGCAACGATTTTTCAAGGGTTTTTTGGTAGCCTTACTCAATGGTTTGGTGCTTGGAGTTTTTGTATTCCTTGTAGTTGCTTATGTATATGGTTTCGAACCCGTATTTGGCATTACAGTAGGGGTGGCACTATTTTGTGTGGTGCTTTTGTCTTCTTTTATGGGTACAGTTACCCCTTTGGTTTTGCATCATTTCGGTATCAATCCAGCCATTGCATCCGGGCCATTTATCACCACTACCAATGATTTGATTGGTTTGGCCGTGTATTTTGGTGTAGCGATGTTGTTATTAAATCTCTAAGAATGAAGGTACTGATTGTGGACCAAATGCATGAGAGCATCCTCGGGCTATTGGAAAAGTATGGATTTGAAGTAACCTATGCACCTAAGATTACTCGAGAAGCCATTTTTGAACAAATCGGTTCCTATGACGGGATTATTATTCGATCCAAGACGCCATTGGATCGTGAACTACTCGAGCAGGCTACCCGACTACAATTTATAGGCAGGGCAGGAGCTGGTTTGGATCAGTTGGACCTCGATTATTTAAATGAGCGGGGGGTTGCGCTTTTTCATGCGGCCAAAGGCAATCGAGATGCGGTAGCCGAGCATGCTCTTGGCGGGTTATTGGCACTACTCAATCACTTGGCTCAGGCAGATCAGCAGGTAAGGAAAGGAATTTGGGATAGAGAAGGAAACCGTGGCGTCGAATTGAAAGGAAAGACGGTAGGGATCTTTGGCTATGGAAATATGGGGAAGGCATTTGCCAAGCGGTTGAAGGGGTTTGGAGTGAATGTCCTTGCCTACGACAAATACAAGAAAGAGTTTGGTAAAAAAGGGGTTCAAGAGGTGAATTGGGAAACCCTTAAAAAGGAGGCAGATGTACTGAGTATCCATGTTCCCTTAACTGCTGAAACCCGAGATTTTTTCACACTTGAAGAGCTGAAAAGTTTTTCGAAGCCCTTCTGGTTGATCAATACTGCGAGGGGAGAGGTTATCCGTATGGAAACCCTCAATCAAGCCCTGGACCAAGGGATTTTGAAAGGAGTCGTCTTGGATGTATTGGAGAATGAAAAGTTTGAGCGTTTCAGTCCCGAGCAAAAACTTCAATTTGAACTGCTTGCCAAGCGAGAAAATGTGCTTTTTACACCCCATGTGGCAGGCTGGACTGTAGAATCCTATCAAAAAATAAATGAAGTTCTGGTGAAACAGATCCTTCAAATTTTCGGCAAGCAAGTCAATAATTTCATCGATTAAGGAAGAAAGTAAGGCACTTGCTTTGTGAAAATGCTTTCCTATCTTTGTAAGGTATTTAAAGGCAACAGGAAGTAACGGTCTCCACAAAGTGACCGTTACTTTCTTTTTTGAGCCTTTTGAAAAATAATAAGCTATGTCAAAAGTACAATACTACACCGAAGAAGGACTTAAGAAATTGAAAGATGAGCTTCACGAGTTGAAGACGAAGGGAAGAATAGATATTGCCCATCAGATCGCAGAAGCACGTGATAAAGGGGATTTGAGTGAAAATGCGGAATACGATGCTGCAAAAGACGCACAAGGACTTTTGGAACTTAAGATCGCAAAGCTGGAAGAAGTAGTAGGGAATGCGCGTGTATTTGACAATAGCAAAATGGACACTTCCAAAGTTGGGATCCTGTGTACCGTGAAAATCAAGAATGTCAAGAATGGTATGACAGTTTCTTACACACTCGTGTCTGAAGAAGAAGCGGATCTCAAGGCAGGAAAAATATCCCTAGCATCGCCTTTTGGCAAGGGCTTGGCAGGTAAAGCAGTCGGTGATATCGCTGAAATCAATGCTCCGGCTGGTAAGCTTCAATTTGAAATCTTAGATATCTCTTTTTAAACCTGCAACCGAATTAAGGTTCACTAGTTTCTTTATTCCTACCTATGGCTAGTTTATTTTCAAGAATCATCGCACGAGAACTTCCAGCAGAGATTGTGGCTGAAGACGAGCAGTTCATTGCTTTTTTGGACATCATGCCCTTGGTAAAGGGACATGTGCTGGTAGTTCCCAAGCGTGAGGTGTCCTATATTTTTGATCTTGAGCCGAGCGAATTGTCGAGCCTTCATTTGTTTGCACAGCAGGTAGCCAAAGCCATGGACAAGACCCTGACTTGCACACGTATCGGGATGGCAGTGATTGGTTTGGAAGTTCCTCACGTGCACATCCACTTGGTTCCTCTCCGAACAGTGGATGACATCAATTTCACCCGTCCAAAGTTGAAGCTGACCCCAGAGGAGCTCGCAGCTACTGCCGCCTTAATCCGCAAAGGATTTTAAGTTGAAGGCAATTCGGCCTAGTTCAAAGGCTTAATCCAAATGTTTCGGTAAAGCACATCATGTCCTTCAGCCTGTAGTTTTAGGCCTCCTGGGGTATCTGTGATGCCCTTTCCGCCGTTATTCCCTCCATCAATCCCTGAATTTGGTCCTCCCCAGACTTGCTGTATGGAGACCTGATCGTGGACTTTAACGCCATTGAAATACAGGGTTACTTTTGCTTTTTCTACCAATTTACCACCGCTAAACTTTGCTGCAGTAAAGTGAATGTCGTAGGCATTCCAAGTGCCAATGCCTGTGTAGACTTGCTTGGTGGGTAGTGTTTCGTTGATAACTGCAGCCATGCCATGCAATCCGTAATCCCCATCCAAAACTTGCATTTCATAGCGGTTTTGTAAGTACACGCCGCTATTGCCGCCTTCTTTCAGAATGAGAAACTCTACATGGGCCTCAAAATCTCGGAATTCATCCTTGGTTACAATATCGGCAGCACCGTATTTGCCCCCAGCACCTGCGGGGTCATTGCTTGAAATTGCCTTTTTTCCATCTACTGGATCCTTCATTTCAGGCCATTTGATTGGAGGAGTTGCCGCCAATCGTGGACCATTCCAATAGGTCCAATTTTGCTGCAAGGAAGCATTGCTTCCATCCAAATAGAGCTTGGCTCCAGAAGGTGGTGGAGTTCCTAAATAGGATTTTTGCTGGCCAAAACTACTGGCAGAGCTAAGCAGAACAAGGAGGATTACTACGATAGATTGAAGTTGGAATTTCATCTGTATTTCGGGTTTGTGATGGGTTTGATGTCGATTGAATGAATAAGTTCGGGAATTTTGAGTCAATTCAAAGCTAATTTTTAGGATTGGCACTTACTTTAAAACCAGCCTAGCGCGGCACCAAAACTTTTTATTCCTAAAATCAGGGTAATTAGCCAAATAAAGGAACCAAACAAAATTCCTTTGAGGCCAAGTGCATGGTTTCCTAAAAGGGTTTTGCTGCTGCTCATCCAAAGCAACCAGCCACTGATTAGGGGAAGCAGAATCCCATTTGCCAATTGGGCTAGAGTAATCAGCGTCACGGGTTTGATTCCAAAAGAAGAGAATAGTATCCCTAGTAGTAAAATTGCCCCCATACTGGCTCGCATGGGAGTGGACTGGATGGATTGGTTCCAACCCAAAATACCACATATCACCAGTCCAGCAGCTAGAGGCGCGGTCAAGGAAGATGTGAGCCCGGCAGCCATTAAGCCAAAGCCCATCAAGTACGTACCAAAAACTCCAAAAACCCCAGTTAGGCCTCTGGCAATATCCTGAGCTGTTTCTAGGTTGGCGGATGGATTGGCAACTCCTGCCACCAAAATAGCCCCTGAAACGAGCCCGCCCAATACAATAGAAATCCAAAGATCGCGTCGCATGGAGGGTAATTCCTCAGCTGTAGTCCATTGCTTTTGTACCAAGCTAGCATAAAGAAATAGGTTGTAGGGAACGACGGTGGTGCCTATAAGCGCAACTAGCGTTGGGAGCTCTTCGGAAGAGAAGGAAGGAACAAATCCCTGCAGGAGGGAGGAAAGGTCTGGTTTGGTCAATGCAGCTGCAATGATGAATGCGATGGACATCAGGATAACCAGGCCCACCAGGATAAATTCCAGCCGTTTGTAGTTTCCAGTCCAAAGTAGCCCAGCTGCAAGAAGACCTACTGCTAAATTTCCAAGTTCAAGGTTTAGCTGACCGAATTGCCAAGTGGGGACCGTTACAAAAATACCAAGGCCTAGCGAGGTTCCTGTGATATTTCCACCCTGGTAGGCGGCATTCCCTATTCCGATAGCCAGGAGAATAAGGGTCATAATGGAATATTTTTTCCACTTGCTTCCTGTTCCAGTTCGCACAAGCTGACTGAGATCCATTCGAGTGAGTATCCCAAGTCTTCCAGAAAGCTCTTGCAAAAAAACCGTGGCTACCACGCTGAGCACCAGTGCCCAAATGAGGGTGTAATCGTACCGGATTCCTGCCAAAGTGCAGACAGTGACTGTACCAGGTCCAATAAAGGCAGCAGTAATGAGTGGCCCTGGCCCAATGGAATCGGTTAATTTTTTAAAGTTCACAGCTCGAATTTTTCGGAAAATAGGTATTTGAACAGAATTTTTGTAGGTTTTCAGGTATACTTTTAAAAAAATAAAATGAGTTGGATTAAAAAAATCGGGAAGGTTTTAGGGGTTTTACTGCTCCTAATGGTGCTATTTCTTGCTTCCATGTATCGTCGAGATATTTCACCAGAAGAGGTCAATGCCAACTACCTCACTCCTGAATCTCAATTTATAGAAGTAGGCGGGATTCGTGTTCATGTGCGGATTATAGGTGAAGGGGAACCCATTTTTTTACTCCATGGAAGCTTTGCATCGCTGCACACGTGGGAGCAGTGGCAACAAGAATTGAGTCCCTACTACCAAACCATTTCCTTGGATTTTCCAGGTCATGGCCTGACGGGACCGGATTCTTTAAAGCGTTACAGTACAAACGATTACAGTCAGTTAGTTCATGCGTTGGCTCAAAAATTAAACCTCCCGAAATACCACTTGGCTGGCAACTCCATGGGTGGAGGTGTCGCGCTGCAGTTGGCTTCAGATCATCCGGAACAGGTACTTTCGCTCAATCTGATAGATGCATCGGGTGCAGCAGCGCCACAGAAGAAGCCGGCCGATTCCAGTACCCAAAAGAAAGCAAGTTCAGGAGGAGCTTGGATCTTCCAGGTCGCCAGACATCCCATCTTCTCTAAATTACTGCTTTCCTGTACTCCCAAATTTCTTTTTGCACTCAACATGAAGCAGGTGTACGGCGATGATACCAAAGTCACCGATGAAGTAACTACCCGATACTACGAACTGATGTTGCGCGAGGGCAATCGACAAGCCACCTTAGATCGACTGAGCATGCCAAGGAAAGGCAATGGCATACAGTTTGAACGATTGACCATGCCCACACTCATCCTTTGGGGTGCATTGGATACCTGGATTCCTTTATCTCAAGGACAGCGGCTGCAGCAACTGATCCCGGGAGCAAACTTGGTTGTTTTTGATACGGCAGGGCATGTGCCGATGGAAGAAATACCGACGGAGACTGTCGCAGAATACCTCAGTTTTCTCGGTGTGGAGGTTCGAAAGACCTACCTTCAGCCATCGAAACAAGTAGCCTATGCCCGTTGAAATTTTAGTTTACCTGCTGTCAGCGGTCTCCTTGCTCGCCTTGGGGGCCTTACTTTTTGGAAGGAGAAAACAAGCGGTTGATGCAGAGCTACGTGAGGAGCTTCGAGCACTGAGTAGAACGTTGGATCAGAATTTGGCAGATGCGCGAAAAGAAGCTTCCGAAAATCTGCATCGGCAGTTTCAGTTGGTGTTTGATAATCAACGCCTTGCAGGAAAGGAGCAAAATGAAGCTCTGCAGCAGTTTGGCGAGCGGGTGCGTCAGGCCTTGTCTGATCTCAGTACCGTGCAGCGAGAAAAGCTTACCGAACTGAGTCGACGGCAAGATGAGCTCTTGAAAAATACCGAGCAGCGCCTGGAGAAAATCAGGGAAACCGTCGATGAGAAGCTGCAGAAGACTTTGGAAACGCGGTTAGGGCAGTCTTTTGACTTGGTTAGCACCCAACTCCAGGCAGTTCAAAAAGGGCTAGGTGAAATGCAAAGCCTCGCGACTGGGGTGGGAGATCTCAAACGGGTACTGACAAATGTAAAAAGTAGAGGACTTCTGGGCGAGTACCAGTTGCAGGCGATCCTCGAAAATATCCTAAGTCCCGAACAGTATGTGGTCAATGCCGCGGTGACTGGGACGCGGGAACGGGTGGAGTTCGCCATCAAGATGCCTGGGCAATCCGAGGAGATATTCTTGCCCATTGACTCCAAATTTCCGCAGGAGGCTTATTTACGATTGGTAGATGCGCTTGAGATTGCAGACAAGGGATTGGCAGACCAATACCGTTTGGAGTTAATCAAGGCGGTGAAAAAGTCTGCTGCAGATATTTTCAATAAATACATACACCCACCCCAGACGACAGACTTCGCGATCCTATTTCTTCCGATGGAGAGCTTGTATGCAGAGGTCCTTCGTGAACCAGGGCTTGCGCAGTACTTGCAGCAAGAATACAAGGTCATTGTGACGGGACCGACCACCCTTTCTGCCATTCTGAATTCCCTTCAGATGGGCTTCCGTACCTTGGCCATTCAAAAGCGCAGTTCGGAAGTCTGGCAGGTGTTGGGAGCCATCAAAACGGAATTTGGGAAGTTTGGCGTGCTCTTAGAGCGCACCCAAAAGAAAATTAACGAGGCAAATACAGAATTGGACAAGTTGGTCGGGGTGCGTACACGCATCATCCAACGTAAACTCAAAGAGGTGCAGGAATTGCCAGAAGGGGAGAGTACTCAGTTTTTGGAGGAGTAATCCTCGGATCTAGATTTTTAACGCTGCTCAAGAATCCAAGTCCATCTGTGCCAGTATTTTGGTGATTCTATCTTCTACGGACTCCGAGGATAGGCTGGTTCGGCTCAGTCGATCAACTAAGATGGGGAAAGAGAAGGGGGTAAACTGGCTCGGATAGCGAACTTGTATGGATTGCCCGTTGATTTTTCGTACGGCTTCCACAAACATTTCTTGTTCCATCTGCTGGTTCAACGCTTCGGATCGTGCTTGTTTGAGCAGGAGATTTTCGGGATCATATTCTTCAAATACCTGAAAGAGTAGTCCTGAATTCGCTTGAATGTGTTTGAAACTGGTGGGCTTGCCGGGATATCCTTGAAAAACGAGTCCTGCGATGCTGGCAATTTCCCGGAACTTGCGTTTGGAGAGTTCGCTTTCATTGATGCAATGAAGAATATCTTCTTCCAACTCATCTAAGCTGAATAAATCCTCTTCCAGTAGTTCCTCGATATCCACGCGCACATCTGAAAATAATTCGAAGCCATAGTCATTCATGGCCATGCTGAAGGATATTGGAAAGCGCTGCGCAATGCGGTATGCAAGCAGGGCGCTGAGCAGTTCATGCACCATTCTCCCTTCAAAGGGGTAGAAAAAAAGGTGGTATCCTTCTCGAGTTTGTAACGACTCAATTAGGAAGGTTTGGTTGTCAGGAACCAATGATAGTTGCTGCTGCAGATCCAAAATGGGCAAAACCCGCCTCACTTCTTCGGAATGAATGATGCCTTGGTTGTACGACTTGAAGATTTCTCGGAGCTGATGCGCCAGTTTGGAGGATAGCGACATGCGAGCACCCATCCAACTCACCACTTGATTGGTTTTTTTGGTAGTCACTTGCACAACTGCGTCCAATCCTTTGACATAAAGTAACTCTAGATTTCTGCCTGCAAAATAAAAGCGATCCCCCACCTTCAGCTTCGCAATGAAGTATTCCTCCACCGTACCCAAGTAGGCGCCATTTTTAAATTTCACCTTCATGGACACATCGCTTACGATGGTACCCATGCTGAGACGGTGCTTCATGGCAATCTTTTTGTTTTTGACGCGGTAGAGCCCATCTTCGTCTACGACTACTTTCAAGTAGTCATCGTAGCTCCCCAAGGAACTTCCGCCTTTGGTGATGAATTCAAGTATCCATTGGTATTCTTCAGGGCTTAATTGCGCGTAGGACTTTGTTTTCTTCACTAGTTCAAAAAGTGACTGAGGTTCAAATCCCTCACCAACCGCCAGGGTCACTAGAAATTGAATCAATACATCGTAAGGAAGTACTGGTGGGTATTGGGATTCCAAATCCTCTTCTTCGATGGCATGTCGCAAGGCGGCAGCTTCAATGAGTTCCAAGGCATTGGTTGGTACGAAAAACACTACAGAAGGAAGGCCAGGTTGGTGACCCGCTCTGCCTGCTCGTTGCACAAATCGAGAAACCCCCTTCGGGCTACCTATTTGGATTACCCGATCTACGGGACGGAAATCCACCCCCAAATCCAAACTGGAAGTACAAACCACCACCTTTAGAATCCCCTCATGGAGCGCATTTTCTACCCAGGTACGGATGCTGCTGTCCAAGGATCCGTGGTGCATGGCCATCCAACCCGCCCAATCGGGTCTGATTTCCAAGATTTTCTGGTACCACATCTCCGTTTGGGAACGGGTATTCGTAAAAAGTAAAACAGATCTGCCGGCTTCGATGGTCTCGATGACCTGGTCCACCAATCGGAGTCCTAAGTGCCCGGACCAGGGATATTTTTCTATTTCTTCAGGAAAAATGGATTGTAGCCGAATTTCTTTGTGAAGGTTTGCTTTGATGATATGAATGGGAAGTTCATTGCCCAACAAGGTGCTGGCCGCTTCCTGCAAGTTGCCAAGTGTGGCCGATATCGCCCAACGCATAAAAGGATGGCTGCATTTTGCTTGCAAGTAGGCGAGTGCCAGTTGCACCTGAACGCCCCGTTTGTTACCCACCAGTTCATGCCATTCGTCTACCACCACGCACCTGAGATTTTCGAAAAGGGGTTCGGTATCTTTCTGAGACAAAAGGATATGCAGCGTTTCCGGAGTGGTAATCAGGCATTCGGGTGGATTCCGTTTGAAGCTCGCTCGTGTTTTCGCATCTGTATCTCCATTCCGAACCGACACAGTCCAAGGTAACCCTAGGCCAATGCAGGCTTCTTGCATCGCTTTTTGGAGGTCTTGGGCCAGGGCTCTGAGGGGAGTTACCCAAATGACTTGCAGTCCATTTTTTCGTGGGGTTCGCCAGTCTGTTGGATTATTTTGAATGTAGTTCAAAAGTATACCAAACCAGAGCGCATAGGTTTTTCCAGAGCCTGTGGGCGCATTGAGGAGACCAGATTTCCCATCCAAGTAATCGGTCCAGGCTTGAATCTGAAAGGGGAAGGGACTCCAACCTTTTTGGCTGAAGTAGTCCAAACCTGGTTTTAGGCGATTATCTTCCATGTCAAGCAAGCAGGGCTTTCAAGTCAGCCAAAGTATTGGCCTGGTCAATGGTCTTGTCTTTTCGCCACCTTGCGATGCGTGGAAATCG
>JBIIGH010000079.1:0-9946 GCA_044236565.1 Algoriphagus sp.
AACCTTTTGGGAAGCTGCTATGGTTCTACCAATCCGCTTTCTGAAAATCCAAAAACTGGGTTGCCCTATTACGATCGCTTTCCTTTAGTCTCCACCCGAGACTTGGCCAATAGTTTGGAACAACTTAGAACCCATTTGAAAATCGATTCGATCCATACGCTTATTGGTGGATCTTTAGGTGGGCAAGTGGCTTTGGAATGGGCTTACCTTTTGGGCGATAAATTGCAACATGCGATTGCAGTAGCAGCTACAGCCAAAACTTCTCCCTGGGTAATTGGATTTAACGAAGCCCAACGAATGGCTATTGCATCGGATAGCACCTGGGGGCAACCACAAAATAATGCTGGTTTAAAAGGACTTGAAGCGGCACGTGCCATGGCGATGCTTAGTTACCGAAATCCTCAGGACCTCAACGCCAAGCAGAAAGAGACAGCTGATAAATTAGATGGCTTTTTAGCTTCTTCATACTTACGCTATCAGGGTTCCAAATTGACAAAACGATTTAATGCGTTTTCCTACTGGACCTTAACAAAAGCCATGGATAGTCATGATATTGGTAGAGGCCGAGGGGGTGTTGAAATGGCTCTCAAATCAATCCAGGCACAAGTGTTTGCCGTAGGAGTTAATTCTGATCTGCTATTTTTAGCAGAAGAGGCTCGGTTTTTAAGCCTGAAGGTACCCTCCGGAAGCTACGGTGAAATTGTTTCAACAGCAGGCCACGATGCCTTTTTGATTGAATTTACCCAGCTTACAAGCCTGATTGAGGAATTTTACCGAAGCTAAAGAATAGAAGTTTTAAAACGATTAGGGTTTCGCCTTGGTCCACTCCACAGTTCGACCAATCAAAGAAAATCCAATGTATCCTTTTACCTCTAGGACATCTTTGGATTTCAATGTCACCTGGCAAGAATAGGTTTTCCCTGTTTTCGGATCGTAAATGGTTCCATCTTCCCACATCCCAGAATCAAATTTCAAGCCCTCCAATAGATTCAATCCCATCAAGGGTCTTGATTTTAATTTGGGATTTGGATTATCCTTGTCTAAAGCTGGCTTCCCTCCTGGATTTGGATCTTTCATCCAAACGATCTTTCCAATAAACTCTGATCCCTTTTTTAAAATTTCCACCTGAGCCGTTTTTTCAGTATTGTACCAAAGACCAAGAATGGAACTTTCTGATTGAGCTTGAACTAAAAAGGAAGCAAAAAAGAAAATAAGGAATAGACCAGGTTTGAGCATAACTTTTTGCATTAGATGATGTTTTAGAAATACCTGACACGAAATAATGCGTTTTTGTTCGCAATTAGAGACTAAATTTTTCCATGACTACTGCAACATTTGATTTTGGAGGTTTAAAACTCGATCTCTTGCCAGAAAAAGCAGTTTGGATCAGGGAATGGGAAGTGCTATTGGTTGCAGATTTACATTTTGGCAAAGCATCCCACTTTCGGAAATCTGGAATCCCGATTTCTGAAAAAGTGCATGACCAGGATTATCAGATCTTGACTTGCTTGGTTTCGAAGTATTCACCCAAGCAGGTCTATTTTTTAGGGGATTTGTTTCACAGTAGTTGGAATGAGGAATGGGAAAAACTACTCAGTTTTTTAGGACTTTTTCCAACTACATCCTTTCATTTGGTGGTTGGCAATCATGACATTCTTCCTTCTGAAAAGTACCAGGACTCCCGTTTAAAGGTTCATGCACACCCAATCACCTTAGGCGCCTTGCTGCTCTCCCATGAGCCTACTTCTCCTCCCACAGGATTTCTTACTATTTGTGGGCATATTCATCCCGGAATTTTACTCAAAGGAAGAGCCAAGCAACGGGTTCGTATCCCCTGTTTTCATTATTCAGAAAATGTACTGGTGTTGCCAAGCTTTGGGAATTTTACGGGCTTAGCACTAATTAAAGGACAAAAAAATGATTGGATTTGGGGGATTGCAGAAGACAGACTTATTCCAATCCTTTCTCCACCCGTTATTGGGTAAATCGGCTAAGCTTTTCTATTTTTGACTAGAATTTGATATTTCATGGCCAATCCAGCAAAAGCAAAAAAGCAACTCGGGTATTTTAAGTTTGGTAGCGTCCTGTTTAGCACGACTTTATCACTTTTTATCGTTGGACTTTTTGGAATTATTTTAATTCAAGCAAGCTCCCTTACCAAAATGATTCGTGAGAATATTGAGATTCAAGTATTCTTGGATAAGGGGCTAAGCCAGCAACAGCTTGGCGATTTGCGTAAGAATTTGGCTGAAAGACCTTTTGTGTTGCACACAGAAGATAGCGTGTATCTCCGATTCATTTCAAATAAAGAAGCCGCTGAAACATTTATCCAAAATACAGGAGAAGACTTTACCCAATTTTTGGAGGACAACCCGCTCCGAGATAGTTATGTATTTTCAGTTTCTGAAGAGTTTCAAAGTTCCGAGCAGCTTACCTTGATCGCAAAGGAGCTGGAAACTCAGCCAGGAGTATTTGAAGTTTCTTACATGACTGATTTGGTGGATTCCATCAATAAAAACCTATTCAAAGTTTCTTTGATTATGGGAGGATTTATTCTGATTCTAATCGTTACCGTGATTATGTTGATCAATAATACCATCCGCTTGGCTCTTTTCTCCCAACGCTTTTTGATTCGATCCATGCAGTTAGTTGGTGCCACTCGAGGGTTTATCCGTAAGCCCTTTCTTATTCGAGCATTCTTATTTGGCGTATTGGCAGGCATTCTGGCCTCCGGCATTCTTTATGCACTCCTAGAATATACCAAAGGAAATATTGAGGGATTTGCTTCCCTACAAAACACTGAGCTCATGCTACTATTATTTGTAGGATTGACAGTTACCGGCGGTTTCTTATCTGGAATCAGTACCTTACGGTCGGTGAATAAATACTTAAACATGTCTTTGGACGAACTTTATTAACACATGAGCAATACTTCTTTTCCTTTTTCGAAGAAAAATTACCTTCTCCTATTCCTAGGTTTAGGCTTGATTGTGTTGGGTTTTGTCATCATGGGAATGGATGCCACTCCACATGGCAACGGCTTTATGGGCCTAACACTTGGCCCTGTAATCACGCTTTCTGGGTTTATCCTAGAGTTTTACGCCATCTTTGCAAAGTCTACAAAATCGTAATTTCCCAATTCTCAGCTCAGGCAATCCCTTACCCATGCAGCAAGAAGCTTACGGTGAAGTTTTTTTAGTCAACAAACCATTGGAGTGGACCTCCTTTGATGTGGTTAAAAAAGTCAGAAATGCCTTACGCATCAAAAAAGTAGGCCATGCAGGAACACTTGACCCCTTAGCAACCGGATTACTAATTGTTTGCGCTGGTAAAATGACCAAGCAGATTGAGGGATTTATGGGACAGGAAAAAGAGTACACTGGCACATTTGTGCTCGGCGCAACCACGGAATCGTTTGATCTCGAAAAACCGATCCTTCCAGTTGCAGATTCATCTTCCATCACCTTGCAACAAGTACAAGCAGCTATTCAACAACTCACGGGCAACATTTTACAGGTCCCTCCTATGCATTCCGCAATTAAAGTGGATGGGAAACGGGTATATGCTTCCGCACGTTTGGGAATTGAGGTGAAAATGGAAGCAAGACCAGTAGAGGTTCGAGAATTTGAACTTACACGATTTGAAAATTCCGAGGTCGACTTTCGAATATGCTGTTCCAAAGGAACCTATATCCGCAGCCTGGCTAGAGATTTAGGTGAACTGCTAGGTGTTGGTGCTTACCTTAAATCCTTGTGTAGAACTCGTATTGGCGATTATTCGTTGACAGATGCCCACGAGCTGCCTCAGTTAGTTGAAGAAATTAAATCCAGGCACAATGAAAATCTACCAGGGCTTAACTGATTTTCATCCACCTAAAAATGCCGTAGTAACCTCAGGAACTTTTGATGGGGTGCATTTGGGACATCAAAAAATCTTGAACAGGCTCCAAGAACTGGCACAGAGCAAAGGAGGAGAAACGGTGCTCCTCACCTATTGGCCGCATCCCAGATTAGTTTTACAGCCGAAAAACAATACACTTCGACTCCTATCTACTTTTTCAGAAAAAGTGAGCATTTTAACTGAAATGGGAATCGATCATTTGCTGGTGCTTCCCTTTACGGAGGAATTTTCCCAAATGAGTTCGGAAGAGTTTATCGGGAAAATTTTGGTAGACAAAATTCAGACGAAAACATTGGTGATTGGCTATGACCACCGCTTTGGTAAAAACAGGGAAGGCAGCTTTGAATACCTTCAAAGCCACAGCCATCTTTTTGGTTTTGAACTTGAAGAAATTTCAAGACAGGATGTCGATGAATTGGGCGTTTCGAGCACCAAAATCAGAATTGCCTTAGCAGAAGGCGATATCCATACAGCTAGTAAATATTTAGGGAGGCCCTATAGCCTCAGTGGTTTAGTGGTCCAGGGGCAACAAATTGGACGATCCATTGGATTCCCAACTGCAAATATTCAGGTAGAAGATCCCTACAAACTTCTCCCAAGGGATGGAGCCTATGCGGTCTTTGCCGAAGTCAATGGACTTCGATACAAGGCCATGTTAAATATTGGTGATCGTCCAACAGTGGCTGGAGGTCAAAAAACAATTGAAGCACACCTGATTGATTTTCAAGGAGATTTGTATGGACAAGTCCTTACAATCTATTTCGAAGCTTTTTTAAGAGAGGAAAAAAAGTTTGCTAGTTTGGAAGCGCTGAAAACCCAATTGGTTGAAGACCGAGAACGCGCTATCTTTAGTTTACAAACCCAAATGAAATGATCAACAAGACCGTAACGAATGCCGAAGATGCAGTAGCGGATATCCACGATGGAGCTACCCTAATGATGGGAGGCTTTGGACTGAGCGGAATTCCTGAAAACTGTATTGCTGCCTTACTGAAGCGAAAAATTCAAAACCTTACCATTGTATCCAACAATGCAGGCGTAGATGATTTTGGAATTGGCCTTTTCCTCAAAGAGCGAATGGTCAAAAAAATGATATCCAGCTATGTTGGCGAAAATGAAGAATTTGAACGACAACTTTTAAATGGGGAATTAGAGGTAGAACTTATTCCACAGGGAACCTTGGCCGAGCGAATCCGCGCTGGTGGGGCAGGAATTCCTGCTTTCTTTACTCCTGCTGGTGTAGGTACAGAAGTCGCTGAAGGAAAAGAGACACGGGAATTTGATGGGAAGCATTACCTGCTTGAACATGCGTTGCATGCAGATTTTGCCTTGGTAAAAGCTTGGAAAGGTGATACAGCTGGAAATTTAATATTTAAGGGTACCGCACGGAATTTTAACCCTTTGATGGCTACAGCTGGAAAAATTACGATTGCTGAAGTTGAAGAATTGGTTCCAGCAGGTTTATTGGATCCAAACGCCATTCATACACCAGGAATTTATGTTCAGCGAATCTTTCAAGGAGATTCCTATGAAAAACGAATTGAGCAGCGAACCGTATCTGTCTAATTCTTTATCCATTACCAGCTGATTTTTTCCCAACGTAAACTTCAATTCCATGTTATCCAAAGAACAAATTGCAAAACGAATTGCCAAAGAAGTGGAAAACGGGCAATACATCAACCTTGGAATAGGTATCCCTACCCTAGTTGCAAATTACATTCCAGCCCACCTAGAAATAGTACTTCAATCTGAAAATGGACTTTTGGGAATTGGCCCCTTTCCCAAGGAATCAGCCGTAGATCCTGATTTGATCAATGCAGGTAAGCAAACCATTACTCTATTACCAGATTCGGCCTTATTTGATTCTGCACAATCCTTTGCCATGATCCGAGGCGGGCATGTTCACTTGACGATTCTAGGTGCAATGGAAGTATCTGAACATGGAGACATTGCCAACTGGAAGATCCCTGGTAAAATGGTGAAAGGCATGGGCGGAGCGATGGATTTAGTTGCTTCTGCCAAAAACATTATTGTAGCCATGCAGCATTGCTCAAAAGATGGGCAATCCAAGTTACTACCTACCTGCTCACTCCCACTTACAGGTATTCGGTGCGTAAAAAAAATAGTCACTGACCTCGCAGTATTGGAAATTGCTCCGGAAGGAGGCTTTATTCTTAAGGAACGAGCACCCAATGTTTCAGTAGACGAGATCAAATCCAAAACAGCAGGTAAGCTGATTATTTTGGGAGAGGTGCCTGAAATGCAATTCGATTAAATCAAACCGACTTAAAGCAAGAAAAAAATAAGTTTAACCCATGAAAAAATCAGAAATCAACTTTCAAATTGAATTAGATGAATCAAATCTTCCCAAGGCCATCAAGTGGGATGCTTCAGACAAGGAAGGCGAAGGTCTAGAAGCCACCAAAAGCATTAGTTTAAATGTTTGGGATAATTTGAACCATTCCACCCTCCGGATTGATCTTTGGACGGATGAGATGTCAGTGGTAGAAATGAAACGGTTTTACATCGATATTTTGGGAGGAATGGCACAAACCATATTGAATAGTACCGGTGATGAGTACATGTCAGAGGAAATCAAAGACCTCTGTGACAGATTGGTAAAGCATGTAAATGAAGAAAATAAAAAAAGTCTATAACTACCAAATGGGCTTTAAAATAGCTTTTCTATCATCTGGAAATAACTTTTAATATGAATTCAAAATTATTGATTTGCTAAATAATTTTGAATTTAATTCGATTTTATTAAATTTTGATTCAAAAAATGATAATTCAATAATAATTTTCACTTTATTTATTAATTATTCAAAATAAATAGTTTTTAGGGTCTGTTTTTTTTTGGTAGAAATCGATAGAAAATTACCTTTTTACTATAAATTTCGAATAATTGGATTGGATTAACCTAAATTCAAAAACCATCTTAACTATTTTACAAAATTAGCCTATGAAAAATTTTACCAGAAAAATCTGGAGTTCAATGCTCTCGTTTGCATTGTTCCTTTCTTTGGGAACCAGCATTGCACTAGCTCAGACTACCATCTCCGGTACAGTCACGGATGCTGACACAAAGGAAACTTTGGTAGGGGTAAACATCCTCGTGAAAGGTAAAGTAATTGGAACAATTACTGACCTATCCGGTAAGTTTACCCTAAACGTAAATCAAGCTCCTCCCTTCACCTTGGTGTTCTCCATGGTTGGGTTTGGATCTAAAGAAGTAGAGGTTACAGGAGGAGTTTCCAACTTAGCTGTAGAACTAGCTGAAGTGTCCATTCTAGGACAAGAAGTAGTAGTATCTGCATCTCGAGTGGAAGAAAGCATCCTTAAATCTCCAGTTTCTGTAGAGAAGATGGACATCATCGCAATCAGAGACGTTCCTCAAGCAAGTTTCTACGATGCCCTCAACAACATGAAAGGGGTAGAAATGAGCACCCAGTCCTTGACTTTCAAATCGTTCAACACCAGAGGTTTCAACGCCAACGGTAACGTAAGAACAGTTCAAATGATTGATGGAATGGACAACCAAGCTCCAGGTCTAAACTTCTCTGTAGGTAACATTGTAGGTATCTCTGAATTGGATTTGGAAAGCGTTGAATTGCTTCCAGGTGCTGCATCAGCACTTTATGGACCAAACGCAATCAATGGTATTCTATTGATGAATTCAAAAAATCCATTCCAATATCAAGGTCTTTCTGCAAACGTAAGAACAGGCATAATGGACCAAAAGGATAGAACTACTCCAGGAACTGGATTCTATGACTTTAGCATGCGTTACGCCAAAGCAATCAACGATAAGTTGGCTTTCAAAGTAAACATGTCCTACTTAAAGGCAGATGATTGGCAGGCAAATGATTTCCGTGACCAATCCTTGTTGAACGCTTCTCGTATCAACAGAGGTGACCGAGTAACTAACCCAGGGTACAATGGTGTAAACGTATATGGTGATGAGACCAACGTCAACATGAACTCTGTTGCTCAGAGCATGATTTCTGCAGGTGCATTGCCAGCTGCTGTTCTTCCATTGATTCCTCAGACTTTTGTGTCTAGAACAGGCTACAGAGAATCTGATTTGGCTGATTATGGCACCAAGTCTTTGAAATTGAATGCTGCTTTGCATTATAGAATCAACGACCGTGTTGAAGCCATCATCCAAGGTAACTATGGTTTCGGTACTACGGTTTATACCGGTGCGGATCGTTACTCCATTGCCAATTTCAAATTGGGTCAATACAAAGCTGAATTGAAAGGTGCTAACTGGTTCTTGAGAGCATATACTACTCAAGAGCGTTCTGGTGATGCCTTTGCCGTAGGTATTGCTGCACAAGGAATCAACGAAGCTTGGAAGCCTAGCAGTACTTGGTTCCCGCAATATGTAGGTGCATTTGCGCAAGCTAGAGCAAGAGGCCTAGATAATGCAATGGCGCATGATGCTGCTAGAGCATTCGCGGATCAAGGTAGATTAGTTCCTGGCACTGCTGCATTTGATGCTGCTAAGGCTGCGGTAACTAACCGTCCAATCCCAGGAAATGCGCAAGGTGTAGGTGCGAAGTTTGTTGATAAGACCAACTTGTACCACGTAGAAGGTTCTTACCAGTTCACAAATATCAAGTGGGCAGATTTCGTGGTAGGTGCTAACTTCAGAACCTACCAACTAAACTCTGACAAAACTCTTTTTGCAACTGACGAAAATGGGGATGAATTCACCATCAAAGAGCACGGTGCTTATGTACAAGGTGCTAAGTCCCTATTCAACGACAAGTTCAGATTGACTGCTTCAGCTCGCTATGACAAAAACGAAAACTTCAAAGGACAATTGTCCCCACGTGTTTCGGGTGTTTATTCTGTAGGAACACACAACTTCAGAGCATCTTACCAGACTGGTTTCCGTATGCCAACGACGCAAGATCAATACATTGACCTTGTAACCCCTCAGGCACGTTTGATCGGTGGTCTTCCACTCTTCAGAAATAAGTACAACTTCTCTGGAAACCCAGTGTATACTTTAGCAACTGTAACCAACTTCGGTGGGGCAGTTTTGGCAGGTACGCAGCCATCTTCTCCAGTTTATCAAGCTTCTATTCAGCAGGCTACTCAATTGGCAATTACGCAAGCAACTGCCATCGTAACTCAGCAAGTAACAGCAGGCCTAATTCCTGCTGCTCAAGCTCCTGCAGCGATTGCAGCCTTGGTACCTAGCATCGTTCCTACGATCGCTGCGCAATTGGTCCCAGCTAATGCTGCCGCTGCTGCTAAAGACAGACTTGTTGCGTTCAAGCCTACCGATTTCAAACCTGAAACAGTTAGATCTTACGAATTGGGTTACAAAGGTTTGTTTGCTAACAAATTGTTGATCGATGCCTATGCATATTTCAACAGCTTTGAAAACTTCATCGGTGGTCAGGTATTGGTTCAGGACAAAAACTTTGTAGCTACTAGCCCTGCTTCTACCTTAGGTCTTAATTTATTGAATGCAAACACAAGAAATATCTACTCTATGCCAGTAAACAGAACTGAGACGATCAAGTCTTGGGGATGGGCTTTGGGAGCAGATTACCGTTTGCCTAAGAACTACACCCTTGGTGGTAACGTATCTTACAACACCTTGAATAACCTTAAGGAATTGACAGTAACTGGTTTCCAGCCTTCTTTCAACACTCCTGAGTACCGTTATGTAGTAAACTTTGCTAACCGTGAGATCGTGAAGAACATTGGTTTTGCAATGTCTTACAGATGGCAGGGTGAGTTTGTTTGGCAGTCTTCCTTAGTAGCTCCAGCAGTATCTTCACAGCAACTTTCTGTGATGCCTGCTTTCGGAACTTTCGATGCTCAAATGAGCGTAAAAATGAAGGCACTTAAGTCAATCTTGAAAATCGGTGGATCTAACCTATTCAACAGCGCAGGATACAGACAAGCATGGGGTAACCCAACTGTAGGTACCATGTACTTTGTCAGCTTAACTTTCGATGAGTTCTTGAACTAATCGAATCCACTTTCTTATAAAAGGGCTGCTCTTGCGAACAGCCCTTTTTTT
>JBIIGH010000283.1:0-2513 GCA_044236565.1 Algoriphagus sp.
AAAAACCAATTAACATTGCCATTATCGGCTTAGGTTTTGGTGCCGAGTTTATCCCCATTTACCAAAAGCATCCGTTGGCAAACATGTATGCGATATGCCAAAGAAATCAAGAGAAGGCCGAAGAAATTGGCAAAGCCTTTGGCATCGAAAAGGTATACACCGACTACGATGAATTGCTTAAGGATCCCAACATCGATGCGGTGCACATCAATACTCCCATCCAAAATCACGCAGAACAATCCATAAAAGCTCTTAAAGCTGGAAAGCATGTTGCTTGTACGGTTCCTATGGCTACCACGGTAGATGAATGTCGCCAAATTGTGGAATTGACCCAGAAGACCGGATTGACTTACATGATGATGGAGACGGTTATTTACAGCCGGGAATTCCTATTTGTCAAGGAAATGTACGAGAAGGGTGAATTGGGTAAAATTCAGTTTCTCCGCGCCTCCCACCAACAAGAAATGGCGGGCTGGCCGGGATATTGGGAAGGCCTCCCTCCCATGCACTATGCCACTCACTGCGTAGGACCTGTATTGGCATTGCCTAAGGGACAAGCGGAATACGTTTCCTGTTTGGGATCTGGAAGAATTGATGAAGAACTGATTCCTAAGTACGGATCTCCTTTTGCCATCGAAACCTGCCACATCAAACTCAAAGACTCTGACTTGTCAGCAGAAGTAACCCGTTCTCTGTTCAATACCGCACGACAGTACCGTGAGAGCTTTGATGTGTATGGTTCCAAAAAATCCTTCGAATGGACCCTTGTCGAGCATGAAGATTCGGTTATTCATACAGGAGAAGTGCCAGAGCGGGTTACGATCCCAGACTATGCACACTTGCTCCCTGCGGAAATTGCATCCTTTACACAGCAAGGCGTATACGATTCAGACGACAACCAGCACCTTTCCTTTATTCAGGGTTCAGGTCACGGAGGATCACATCCCCACCTCGTGCATGAGTTTCTCACTGCTCTCTCTGAAGAAAGATCCCCCTACCCTAATGCAGCCCAGTCGGCCAACATTACCTGCGTGGGAATCTTGGCACACGAATCCGCCATGGAAGGAGGAAAAATTAAGTACTTGCCGGAGTTTACACTCGGTTAAAATCAAAAGGCCTGAATTAGTTCAGGCCTTTTTTCTTCTTTACAGCATCGGTAATCTTAGTGTTTAAGTCTTACCTAACCTTTTTAACTGCATTTTTCCCAAGCTTGTACACCATAGCGAGCACAGATCCTAATGCGGATTTGTTGGTATTAGGTTCCTTCCCTTCTCCCATCAGGTGTAATTGATCGGTGTACCAAATGATTTCCAAGGGGAAGGTTTTATCCAAAAATTTCCAACCTGTAGTCAAAGGCTTTACCTGGCTTGTAACCGGTGCACCAGAAAGGAGTTGATTCGGGAAATCCGGTTGAATGGCAAGTGAACGCGCCACTCCGATTACATCACATGCACCGGAAGCCAAGGCTGCATTCATGCCCTCAGCTGACCGGAAACCACCGGTAAGCATCAGTGGGCAGCTTACGCGCTTTCGGACTTCTTCACAATAGGTCAAGAAATAAGCCTCTCGCATTTTTGTAGATTCTTTTTGCGCAGCACCCATCATGGCTGGTGCTTCGTAGGTTCCTCCCGATATCTCAATCAAATCCATCCCTAGCTCACTCAAATGCTTGACCACTTCCATGGAATCTTCTTGGGTAAATCCTCCCTTTTGAAAGTCAGCAGAGTTTAGCTTGATCCCTATGGGAAAGGTATCCCCAACTGACTGCCGGATCGCCAAATACACTTCTTTTACAAAGCGCATTCGATTTTCAAGGCTACCTCCCCATTGGTCATTTCGTTGGTTGTGGGTAGGAGATAAAAACTGACTCACCAAATAGCCGTGCGCACCATGGATCTGCACTCCGGTAAATCCACTTTCCTTGCAGACTTTTGCAGCATAGGCAAAACGTGCGATGAGGTCAAGAATTTCCGCTTCGGAAAGTGCTCGAGGGGTATTGAATAAGCGATCCAAAGGCTTTTTCAACGGAATAGCTGAAGGAGCTACGGGTTCATTACTTAGAAACTTGGGTGATTGCTTCCCAGGGTGATTGAGTTGTACCCAGATGTGAGTTCCATTCTTTTTTCCTGCAGCGGCCCAAAGTGGCAAGTTTGCATCATGAATTCCCTGTTCAATGACCACATTGTGTGCCTCTCCCAAGGCAAATCGATCCACCATCACATTTCCCGTGATCAAGAGTCCAATTCCACCTTCAGCCCATCGGGAATACAAGCGATTAAACTTCTCATTTGAGGTGTAGCCACGGGAGCCCATGTTTTCACTCATGGCGGACTTACCTAAGCGATTTATTAATGTAGCCCCACAAGGGAGTTGCAGCGTTTCAGTTAATTTGGTGGACATGCCTCGTTTGGTTGGTATTAGTTCTGAAAGCACGAGTATACCCAATAATTCAAGAAGTAACAAAGCTGAAACTCCTTTAAATCCAATGAAACCTGTCCGGCTTCCGCCGCGGC
>JBIIGH010000284.1:0-2510 GCA_044236565.1 Algoriphagus sp.
CAAGAGAAGCGATCTGCTTCGGATTCCTTGTTGCTGCACCCTGAGGAGATGAAATACCTCAAAAATATCAAGCAGCTTACTTTTGGAGGGAACAACGCGGAGGCCTACTGGTCTTTTGACGACAGCAAACTCGTATTCCAGTCTGATTATGCAAAATGGGGCAATTCCTGCGACCAGATGTTTTACCTAGACTGGAAAAAAGACGACCTATCTAAAAACACTCCCGCAAGGTTAAGTACAGGATTAGGACGCACGACCTGTGCCTATTTCCTACCAGGAGATAAAACAATAGTCTATGCATCTACTCACCTAGTAGACCCTGCTTGTCCTCCTGTACCTGAGCGAAGAGCCGATGGCAAGTATGTATGGCCGATCTACCCGAGCTTCGATATTTTTACCGCGGATATGAAGGGAAATATTCTTTCCCAATTGACCAATGAGGCCGGTTACGATGCGGAAGCGACCGTATCTCCCAAAGGAGATAAAATCGTCTTTACTTCCATGCGAACAGGTGATTTGGAGCTATTTACCATGAACATTGATGGTACTGGGGTAAAGCAAATCACGACGGAATTGGGCTACGACGGGGGTGCATTCTTCTCTCCCGATGGCACCAAGTTGGTCTGGAGAGCCTCTCGACCACAGACTCCTGAAGCCATTCAAGAATACAAAGACTTACTCAAAGAGGGATTGGTGAAGCCTACCGACATGGAATTGTATGTGTCCAACGTAGATGGCACAGACATCCGCAAGATCACGAGCTTGGGCAAAGCCAACTGGGCTCCCTTCTTTCACCCATCTGGCAAAAAATTAATTTTTGCCTCCAACCACCAAACGCAACGTGGATATCCCTTCAACCTGTTTATGGTCAACCTAGACGGAACTGGCCTAACGCGCATTACGCATGATGGGACTTTCGATGCCTTCCCTGTGTTTTCCAACAATGGAAAGTACCTCGTCTTTGCCTCCAATCGCAACAATGGCGGTACGCGTGACACGAACTTGTTCGTGGCTGAGTGGATTGGGGATTGATTTGAAGACTCTACAGTTCTTCGATATGTGCTAAGTAATCCTCGGCTTGGTCCAAAAGTTCCTGCCGGTTGGCCATCTTGTCCCAGGTGCGGTAGACCATTCCAATGCGTGGATTTTTCTCGAGCAATTCACGGTTGCGGGCATGAAAGTGCCAATAGAGACTGTTGAAGGGACAGGCACCTTCTCCCGTTTTCTTTTCGGCCTGGTAGGCGCAGGTACCGCAGTAATTGCCCTGCTTTTTGATGTAATTGGCTGAGGACACGTAAGGCTTGGTGCCGACGATGCCCCCATCGGCAAATTGACTCATCCCTCTTGTATTTGTGATTTCGACCCATTCAATGGCATCGATGTAGATGCCAAGGTACCATTGGTCTACTTCGTCGGGGTGAATTCCTGCCAGCAGAGTAAAATTACCCGTTACCATCAGTCGCTGAATGTGATGCGCATAGGCCAAATCCAAGGATTGGGTGATGGATTGGTGGAGGCAGTTCATTTTTGTTTTTCCTGTCCAAAACCAACTTGGGAGCTTTCGCTCGTGCCCAAAATAGTTCAGCTGAGCAAATTCAGGCATTTTGGCCCAGTAGATGCCGCGCATGTACTCTCGCCAACCCAATATCTGTCGGATAAAGCCTTCTACCTGAGCAAGTCCAATCTCCTCCTGATGTGCATACCAATACCTTTCGACAGTTTGGATTACTTCCAGAGGAGAAAGCATCTTGCTGTTGAGTGAAAAACTTAAGCGGGAGTGAAATAAGTACGGGTCCCAGGTGGTGAGCGCGTCCTGATACGCTCCAAAGTGTACCAGTAGCTCTTCGCAAAAATACTGGAGCACTTCCAAGCTTTCTTCTCGTGAAGTGGGCCAATTAAAGTGGTCTGGATCAATGTTGCCGATGCTTTTCACCCCGGAAGCTTCTAGCAGCTGAGTAATGTGCGCTACTTCCTTGGGGTGTACCCGAGGCTTCTTGAGCAGGGATCGGTCTTTTAGTGCTTTCCGGTTGTCCTCATCAAAGTTCCACTGCCCTCCAATGGGATCCTTTCCCTCCATCAAGACCGCGTATTTTTTTCTCATTTCACGGTAAAAGGTCTCCATGAGGTAGGTTTTCTTGCCTTCAAAAAGTTGCTTGAGATAGCCCCGGGAAGTTAAAAAGTGCTCCGTATCCACCGCTTCGCAGGGGATGCCAAGTGTCTCACAGCAGGACTTCAGTTGCTGATCGAGTCTGTATTCGTCGGGCAGGAGGTATTCAAATCGGGTAAATTCTCCGCTTTTTACCAACTGGTGGACCTGCGCAGTAAGGTCTTGGAGGTTTTGGGGATCATCCAAGGTCAAGTACTGAACTTGATGGCCTTGCTCTTGGAGCGTTTGCGCAAAGTGGCGCATGGACAGAAAAAAGGCAACGACTTTTTGAATGTGGTGGGCCACATAGTCGGTCTCCTGCCGCATTTCTAGCATGAGATAGGTGACGGAAGGGTTGGTTACA
>JBIIGH010000285.1:0-2507 GCA_044236565.1 Algoriphagus sp.
GGCATCGCCACTGAAGATGCAGTAGCCTTGATTGTCAATGGCTATGCCAAAGAAGTACTGAACCAACTCCCGATGGAGTTTGCGGTGGAAGCTCAGAAATTATTAGCACTTACCCTTGAGGGTTCGGTAGGTTAACCTGCCGATAATCAAACGCTTACCTTAGAAAAACTAGCTCATGCTATCTATTAAAAATCTACATGCCTCCATTGAAGGCACTCCTATTCTTAGAGGAATTAACCTAGAAGTGAAAGCAGGCGAAGTACATGCCATAATGGGTCCAAATGGCTCAGGAAAATCTACCTTAGCCTCCGTACTTGCTGGAAGAGAAGAATACGAAGTTACCGAAGGTGAAGTCCTATTTCAGGGAAAAGAGCTCCTACCCCTCTCCCCCGAAGATCGAGCTCGTGAAGGCGTGTTTTTGGCATTTCAGTATCCAATTGAAATCCCAGGAGTGTCCACTACCAATTTCTTGCGCACCGCACTCAATCAAGTACGTGAGTACAGAGGCCAGGAGCCTTTGGACGCGGTCAAGTTTCTTTCGCTAATGAAGGAGAAAATGGCCTTGGTGGAGATTGATCAAAAATTGTTGAGTCGCTCCTTAAATGAAGGCTTCTCCGGTGGAGAAAAAAAGCGAAATGAGATCTTTCAAATGGCGATGCTTGAGCCAGTGCTTTCCATTTTGGATGAAACTGACTCTGGCCTCGATATCGACGCACTTCGAATCGTTTCCAATGGAGTAAACAAGTTGAAATCTGAAAAGACGGCAACTATTGTGGTAACTCACTACCAACGACTCCTCGACTACATCGTTCCAGACTTTGTCCATGTATTGTACAAAGGAAGAATCGTGAAGTCAGGCACGAAGGAGCTTGCCCTCGAACTCGAAGAAAAAGGCTACGATTGGATCAAGGAAGAAGTTGATTCTACAGCCACAGTTTGATCCCAACCTCCAAAGTCATGTCTACCTTGACCCAACCTGAATTCGTTCTCGGTCTTTTTGAAGCAGCCCCCGCTACCTTTTCCTCTTTGCGCCAATTGGGCAAGGAAAGTTTCTATGCGCAAGGATTGCCTGCCCTTAAATCCGAAGAATACAAATTCACCCCAATAGCGAAGAAATTGGAGAACAGTATCACTGAATTCTCCCCCGCAGAGCAGGTTACCATCAGCGCTGAGCAAGTCAAATCCGCAGTTTTCCCTGGTTTTGAGGGAGTAGTTTTGGTTTTTTCAAACGGCTATTTTATTCCTGGGCTCTCTTCAAAAACCGAAGGGCTTAATATCCATTCACTTTCTGCGGAAGAAAATACTCTTTTGGGAAGTATTGCCGATGCAGCTAAAGATCCATTCACGGCCCTAAATCAGGCTACGTTTGTGGATGGGATTCATATTTCGATTGCTAAAAAGGCATCCATTGAATCTCCGATTTTACTACTCCAGTTTCATCAAGCAAAAGGAGGTCAAGTAATTTCTCCACGGATTTGGATTGAAGCAGGTGATTTTTCCAAAGCAACCTTTATCGACTACCATATCTCTTTGGATGATGCCCCCTACTTTGTGAATAAGGTAGTAGAAATCAAAGGAGGGATCAATGCTGACCTAACTTACCATAGTCTCCAACAAGAGCACAACCAAGTGATCGAGGTGAGCAACTTGGTGACGGATATCCAAAAAGATTCTCAGTTTACTTCTACCCAAATCACCCTTTCAGGCGACATGGTTCGAAATAACCTGACGCTCAATCTATTGGGAAGCAATTCTGTTGGCAATATGTATGGCATCTACTTGCTAAATGGCAAAACCCATGTCGACAACCACACCAATGTAGACCATACCATTCCGCATGCGGAATCGAATGAACTTTACAAAGGCATTTTGGCAGACCAAAGTCGTGGCGTATTTAACGGAAAAATTTTCGTGCGTCAAATCGCACAAAAGACGAATGCCTTTCAGCAAAACAACAATATCCTTCTATCTGATGATGCCATCATCAATACCAAGCCTCAACTTGAGATTTGGGCAGATGATGTGAAATGCTCCCACGGATGTACTGTAGGTCAGCTCGACGAAGAAGCCCAATTCTATTTGCAAGCCAGAGGCATCGATAAAATCACTGCAAGAGGCTTGTTATTGTATGCTTTTGCGGGTGAAGTCCTTGATAAAATCGAGGTGGAAAGCCTACAAAAATTTATCATAAATCAGATCCAAGAGCGACTAGGAAGTAATTTCTAAGCCATGTCCATCCAAGTCAATGCCATCAGGAGCCTTTTTCCCATACTTCATCAAGAAGTAAACGGACATCCCTTGATTTATTTTGACAATGCCGCCACCACACAGAAACCAGTAGCGGTACTGGATGCAATTCAACAGTACTACGAAAAGGACAACTCGAATATCCATCGAGGAGCCCATACGCTGGCAGATCGTGCTACACGGCAGTATGAGGAAACTAGAGAAAGTGTCCGATCCCTACTCAATGCGCGCGAAGCTGCTGAAGTGATATTTACGAAGGG
>JBIIGH010000286.1:0-2505 GCA_044236565.1 Algoriphagus sp.
GAGATGGCCCATACCACTAAAGATTGGCCCCTGCGCATGTCTCCTGCAAGAAATACTTTCGGGTTTGAACTCGCGTATTGCTTGGATTTTGGGAACTGATTTTCGAGAAGTTCCACCCCAAAACTGCCCAATAAGTCGGATTGGCCTGGACCTACGTATCCGATGGCTAGGAAGGCCAAATCACAAGGCAATGTCCGCTCTGTACCCGCTACTACCTCATAGGTCATCCGACCGCCGGCATCCTTCCATGCAATATCTACGACTACTAGTCCGGTAACTTCTCCCTTTTCGTTGCCGACAAATTCTTTGGTCAGTACCGAAAAGAGGCGCTCAGCACCCTCCTCATGTGAACTGGAAGTTCGCAAGGTCATGGGCCATTCAGGCCAAGGATTGGCCGTGTTTCGCTTGATGGGGGGTTTGGGAAGTAATTCCAGCTGGGTGACTTGTGAGGCTCCATGTCTTCTGGAGGTTCCAATACAGTCACTTCCAGTGTCTCCGCCTCCAATGACGAGTACATTTTTGCCGGTAGCCGTGATTGGATTTTTTGCAACCTCTCCGCCGATCACTTGATTTTGAGGGGCAAGGAAATCCATTGCAAAATGCACTCCTTTAAGGGTGCTACCTGGAATAGCTAATTCGCGAGGTTTTTGGGCGCCTACACACAAAACTACGGCATCGAAGTTCTTCAGTACTTCCTCCGCTTCCAAGTTGGTTCCGATTTCGGTTTGGGTGATAAATTGAACTCCCTCTGCCTCCATCACCGCAATTCTTCGATCGATCACCCATTTTTCCAACTTAAAGTCGGGTATCCCATAGCGCAGCAGCCCACCAATTTTGGCATTTTTTTCAAAAAGGCTGACGGCATGTCCTGCCTGATTGAGTTGGTCTGCAGCAGCAAGTCCCGCAGGTCCGGAGCCAATTACTGCCACTCGCTTTCCTGTTCGCACTTTTGGTGGGACAGGAGCAATTAGTCCAAGTTCGTAGGCCTTCTCGACTATGTTCTTTTCAATCAACTCGATGGCTACCGGATCCTTGCTGATTCCTAGCACGCAGCTCGCTTCACAAGGGGCGGGACATATTCTACCGGTAAACTCCGGGAAGTTATTGGTGCTCTTCAGGATGCGGATGGCTTGCAGCCAATTTTCCTGGTAGACTGCCTCGTTAAATTCAGGAATCACATTACCAAGTGGGCAGCCGTTGTGACAAAAGGGTACCCCGCAGTCCATGCAGCGTGCAGCCTGGTTGTGTAGCTGTTTCTCAGAAAACGGGGTATAAATTTCCTGATAATCCCCCAGCCGAACTTGAGGATCTCGGCTTGAAGGGGTCTCTCGATTGTAGTTTAAAAATCCGTCTTTGGCACCCATATTATGCGAAGGTTCGTTCTTGTTGAGCTGATTTTTTTGCCAATACTGCTTTGTAGTCTCTTGGCATAACTTTGATAAATCTGGTTTTGGTCTGTTCCCAATTTTCCAAATACCCTTGAGCCAAGGCACTTCGTGTAAAGGCCACATGTCGCTTCAGGTAACTGTAGAGCGTTTCAAAATCTTGTTCATCCAAGGGATCCAAATCCACCATTTCCCTGTTGACTTCGGCTTGGTATTCCTCAAGGATATAGGCTATTCCACCGCTCATTCCCGCACCAAAATTTCTCCCAATTTCACCAAGGTTGACTAGCAGTCCACCCGTCATGTACTCGCATCCATGGTCGCCAATCCCTTCAATGACGGCTTTGACGCCAGAGTTACGCACGCAGAAGCGCTCGCCTCCTTTGCCATTGATAAAGGCTTCCCCAGAGGTGGCACCATAGAAGGCTACGTTGCCGATCAGGATATTTTCCTCTGCGAGGAAACGTGCATTTCTACTTGGGTAAACTATCAGTCTGCCCCCGGAAAGGCCCTTTCCAAAGTAATCATTCGCTTCTCCTTCCAGTTCAAAGTTGACCCCTCGGGCGAGAAATCCGCCAAAAGTCTGTCCAGCCGAACCACTGAAAGTGATGTGGATGCTGTCTTCGGGAAGGCCTACGCTTCCGTAGATTTTGGAGATTTCATTCGAGAGCATGGCTCCCACTGAGCGGTCGGTATTTTTGATATCAAAGTGTCCCTGAACAGGGATCGCTTGTTCCAAAGCAGGAGTTGCTTTGGCGATCAACTTTCTGTCTAGGACTTCGTCTAAGGATACCTCCTGGTCGATTTGCTTGTAAATCCCCACATGGCTGGGCACTTCTACCTTGTGGAAAATGGGAGAAAGGTCCAACTTATCCCATTTCCAGTGTTTGAGATGGGTGCTGGCCTGTAAGACTTGGCTTTGACCTACCATCTCATCGATGGTGCGGAAGCCAAGGGAGGCCATGATCTCCCGAAGGTCTTGCACGATAAATTTGAAGTAGTTGACCACATGGTCGGGGTCACCCGTAAATAATTTTCTCAGCTCGGGGTCTTGTGTGGCGATGCCTACAGGGCAGGTATTGAGGTGGCACTTGCGCATCATGATGCATCCTTCGGCTAT
>JBIIGH010000081.1:0-9825 GCA_044236565.1 Algoriphagus sp.
CAGAGGTGTACCATCACAACTACTATGCCTTGCATGAGCAGCAACCTTATTGTCAATATGTGGTGCGGCCGAAAGTTGAAAAATTGCACCAACTTTTTGGAAATCTTCTGAAATAGCAGGGCTTCCTTCTGGTTCAAAAAGTCGATTTTTATTGCTTGAAAAGGGTTTTTAACCTGATTTCCCATGCTTAAGCCTAGTTTTTTCCTTCTTGTCCCAAAAAATCGTAATTTTGAAGAATTTATCTTGTTGATTTTAGTTTCAATTGCCTCTTTTTTAAACCGTTTTATACTATTTCCGTAAGAGCATCGAACTCTTTAATTCAATCAAGAAAGTTAAATACATTCCTAACCTCAGCTTGGCCAAGTTGGTTTGGAGAGGGTAGATTTCTGAACTGATCGCTAAAAAAAAACACCATGCATAGAACTAGAGCACAAGAATCCAGGGCAGCAATTGAACGCTTGTACATCACCATGCGTCACCTTTTTAATCGGGGAAGCTACAAGCCCATGGGTGTCTCTGGGGAAGGCTTGATCCAAGCCTTAATGGTGTTGAGTCCAGAGATCTATGGCAAATTAACCGATCCTGAGAAGATAGAATTGGATGGTTTGCTCTATGTAATGGAACGCCTTCCCAAAGGCATCGAAGAATGTCGACTTGTGCGCTTGATCAGTAGGGAAGGATATGAAACTTCCCACCTAACACCCATCGTCCCAGCTCGGAGAAAAAGAAACTGTTATCGCCTAGATGAACACATTATGTATGTGGAGATGACTCGCGGAAGATCAGATATTTATGATATTCTTACGCACCTCACATTTCTTTACATTGAGTCTCGAAAAATCCAACAAAATAGCACTGATCCTAAAGGGAAAATTTCTTCCAACTGGAAGATGTTGGAGGAATTTGTCAAGCGAGAAAAGTTGGGAGAGGAGTTGGAGATTGAAAGTGCAGCGGCCTACTTAAGCCATATTATCGGAAGAACCTACGAAGAGACCGTTCATGCGGTACAGAAGTTTGCAGAAAGCAGTAATTCCAATAGCCTGTTTTCCATCGTATACCACCTGGGTAAGTTATCCATGGAGGAATCGAATCAGGGCTTGGATCGAGAAATTAGCTTTTCTGCCACCCTGAGAGAGCGTGTAGGCCATCACGTCTATGGAGAACTTTGGGCCAATCGAATCAAGGAGGCGCTCTTGGATAGAAACTTGATTCATCGTCCCATCCACATCATCTCTGCCAATATGCACAGCGTGCTCAACACGATTTATGCGCATCAAGCATTGGGAGCAAATTCTTTTGAGGAGATTGAGAAGCTTGCAACCGCGATTTCCATCAAGGCAAAAAACAATCAAGGCAAGAAGATTTTGGCTTATGCGGAAAAACAGGGATTTATAGACCTTCCGGATGAGTCGGGAACCAATATTGGCGCGCAACTCATTGATACCGCTCAAATGGATGTTGATACGCTTATTCCTGGAGTGGTTTTACCCAAAGAAAAGGAAAAACGCCCTGTATTTGTGGTGATGGATTATGCCTTTGGAGAGCAGGCCTACGAATGTTTTGATGAGTTGCTCAAGCCGTACAGCAAGGAGGGAAAAAAGTATCCACTAAATGTGGTTTCCACTTCAATTATGGGTAAAGCAGGGATTTTACATGGAGGTAAGGGGGATTTGATGGTTCCTAACTCGCATGTCTTTGAAGGCACTGCGGACAATTATCCTTTCCGAAACGAACTAAAAGTCAGTGATTTTAAAGGCTATGGCTTGGGAGTGTATTCAGGATCCATGATCACGGTGCTCGGCACCTCCCTGCAAAATCGGGACATCCTTACCTATTTTATGGAATCCTCTTGGAAGGCCGTAGGGTTGGAGATGGAAGGTGCGCATTACCAGAAAGCAATACAGTCTGCCTCCAAAATCAGATCTAATGTTCGGTCCAATATCAAGGTGCTGTATGCTTATTACGCTTCCGATAATCCCCTCGAAACAGGCAGTACGCTCGCTTCAGGTGCATTGGGAATGGATGGGGTACGTCCGACCTACCTGATTACCTATAAGATTTTAGAGAAACTTTTCGCCAAATAGCCTATTCAATTGACTAGGCTTTCTGAAGTGGTCACCTATTTTTTGGGGAGTTCAGCTCGCGTGGAATGCAAGAGTTCTAACCTCCAGCCTTGTTCGGTTTTTATTGCAGACGCACTCTCAAGCCAATAAACTTCTCTCGGAGCTTCCCCTGCTTTGGTGAAGGTGGCATAATTGTGATAGGCCACCCAAGCTCGATTGCCGAAAATTTCGGTTTTTATGAATTCAAATCGGTTGGTACGCGTCACGGGATTGTTCTTTAGGCTTCGCTCACTGAGGTAGGATTTGATAAAATCCATATCCCAAACCTCTCCTTGTTCAAGTAAGATAAAATCAGGCGTATAGTACCGCTCCACGAGGTTTGCTTGGTAGGCAGAAAATAAGGAATCGAACGATTCCTGGATGAGCTGATGGATTTCGAGGGTTGCTTGTTTGGAGGAGTTGGTTTGTGCCTGTGCAGCTACTTGAAAAAACAAGGCTAGGAATACGATTAAACTACTTTTTTTCATAGAAAAGGGTTCAGCTTTTAAAAAGGATTGGATTCATGCAGTGAGGTCTAAATCTAGCTGGAATTGAAAACTAATTAAAAATCAACTAAGCTTGGTGAAAGCACAAAAAAAAAGTCGGCTAGGAAAGCCGACTTTTAATGAGGGTTGATACCGACTTACTTAGGCAAGATAACACCTTCCAAAACGTGGATGACGCCATTGCTTCCAGCAAGGTCAGCAGCGATTACTTTAATTCCATTGATCGTCACTACACCACCTTTGATGGCTACAGTCAATTCCTGACCATTCAATGTCTTTACTTTCTGACCGTCTGTCAACTGAGAGGACAATACATTACCAGCTACAACGTGGTAGGTAAGGATAGAAGTCAATTTGTCTTTGCTTTCAGGCTTCAAAAGACCTTCAACAGTTCCTGCAGGCAATGCAGCAAAAGCAGCATTTGTTGGTGCAAAAATAGTGAAAGGACCTGTTCCGCTAAGGGTCTCCACTAGGCCTGCAGCCGTTACTGCAGTTACTAGGGTAGTGTGGTCAGCGGATCCTACTGCGATATCTACTACCGTGTTGGAAGGAGCTTCTACAACAAGTGTGGTAGAGTCAACAGACGTTTCTTCTGTTGTTTCTTCTTTAGGAGCATTGCAACTTGCTAAGCTGGTAGCTGCAAAACCCAAAAGGGCAAAAGTTACTAGTTTGAAATTTTTCATTGGTATAGTTTTTAAATGTTTACAGATACCAAACTCGGAAACTTGAAATAAGTTTAAAATAAAAAGAAAATCAGGGAGTTAGGGCAAAAAAAAGCCCTCTGTTACCAAACAGAGGGCAGGTAAAATTAATAGCCAGCTTTCAAAGGTGGAGGTCCATCAGGAACGATTCCTTTGTAAACATAGTCTCCTTTCTTTTGCTTGAATTCGGTTTTGATTTCGTTGCGCAATACTTCGTTTTGATAGAGGTCTACCATCGTCATTGCAAGGGCTTTAGAAGCATAGCCCATGCCTTTGTGACCGATAGACATGCCCACTGAGGCTACCACAGCCCAAGAGTGCCAAGGAGTACCAGTTGGAGCTACTGTGGCTCCCATGCGGATGGTAGGAACCACCCAGCTTACATCGCCCACATCAGTACTTCCACCCATGCTGTGCTCCTGTGTTTCTTCCATAGGCTTGATTTCAGAAATTACACCTACTTGCGGTTTGCCATTTGCCTCCTGGATTTTTTTAGCAAAAGCTTGTTCCTCCTCGGTATAGCTGATCGCGCCCAATGCTTCAATATTTTTTTGCATCACGGCCGAACCCGTACGGTTCACTAAAATTTCATGAACTCCTGAAACCAAGGTGATTTTATGATCTACATTGGCCATGATCGCTGCGCCAGAAGCCATTTTTTCTACTTGCTTCCAAACGGGGAGAAGACCATCTCTGCTGGTGTCTCTCACACGAACCCATAGGCGGCTGTAGTCTGGTACTACATTGACTACCTTTCCTCCATCTTGGATGTGGTAGTGGATGCGTACGGTGGGTTTGATGTGCTCTCTGTAGTAGTTGATACCAGTCGTGTATAGTTCAAGGGCATCTGAGGCAGATCGTCCATTCCATGGATCACCGGAAGCGTGGGCGGTTTGGCCGTTAAATTCAACCAAAAAGTCCACCAAGGCCAATCCTTTTTGAACTTCAGTTTTGGTTTCATCTGCAGGGTGCCAATCCATCATGATGTCTACATCATCCATCAATCCTGCTCGAATCATCCATAGCTTGCCAAAGTATTTTTCTTCGGCTGGGGTTCCGTAAAAACGAATGGTGCCCTTTAGTTGTCCGGAGGCAATGAGATCCTTGATAGCCGAAGCTGCACCTAGGGAAGCTACGCCAAAAAGGTTGTGCCCACATCCATGGCCTGGGGCTCCAGCATGCAAGGGGCTTTTGAAAGGAACCTTATTTTGAGATAGGCCTGGTAGGCCATCAAATTCACCCATAATACCGATGATCGGCGCTCCTGAGCCATATTCAGCTACAAAAGCAGTTGGGATTTCACCCACGCCTCGGGTTACTTTGAAGCCTAATTTCTCAGCGTAGGCAGAAAGGGCGGCCGAAGATTGGGTTTCTTGAAATGCAATTTCTTCGAAGGACCAAATTTTATCACTCAGTTCGGTCATGTCTGCAAATTGTGCATCGATTGTTTGTTGAACCGCTTGTTTGAGTGGATTAGCTTTTACAGGAGCTTTTTTCTGCGCAAGCAGCGGCTGCCCAAATCCGAGCAGCGCGATTAGAAGGAGTAGGTGATGTCTTTTCATAAGTAGTAGGGATACCAGTCAAATTGAAAAGTAAGATAAGAAGGGTTTTGGATTTGGAGAAAATTAATTGATGGGAGGCAGTTTTCTCTGGGTAATTTTTGTTTTTGATTCGAAGGATGTAATACATTTATTCCACTAATATTTATTTAAACCACCCAAATAGCAGCAGGTATGAACTTCCACTTTTTTTCTGACTTTGAGTCAATGAGTACCGAAGGATTTGAATTGATCAAAAAGGAGGTGGAAAAAAAGCCGAATCTTTTGTTTTGTGTTGCCAGTGGTGGTTCCCCATCCGGTACCTATGCCCAAATGTCGGCTCACAAGAACCTGCATCCTGAATTTGGGGAGCAGCTTCGGGTCATTAAATTAGATGAGTGGGGAGGCTTGGAACCCGATTCTGCTTTTACCTCTGAATTGGATGTTCAACAAAAGTTTGTGCAGCCGATGGGCATTCCAGCAGATCGCTACTGGACCATTGACCCGGATACTTCAGATCCTGAAGGAGCTTGTCTAAAAATGGAGCAGGTACTGGAGCGAGAGGGGCCTTTGGATATTTGCATTTTGGGAATAGGGGTCAATGGACACATTGCGCTCAATGAACCAGGGGATACCCATCAGCTTCCGTATCATGTATGTGAATTGGCCCCATCTACCTTAGCCAATGGGATGTTGAAGACCTTGAAGCAGCCGCCGAGTTTTGGAATGACAATTGGGCTTCGGGGAATCATGCAATCCAAACTCATCCTTTTATTTATTGCAGGTTCTGGCAAAAAAGAAGCCTTTGAACGCTTGAAGGATCCTAGGGTATCTGGGCAATTTCCTGCTTCCTACCTCTGGCTACACCCCAATGTGCAGGTCTTAGTGGATCAGCGTGCCGTTTGATCCTACCCAAACCATATTTATTCGTTTGATAGCGAAGGAGATACTTGCTCTTTATTAAAAAAATAAAGTTGATTTATTGCGGATAAGTTCCCTTTTTCTACCTTTGCACCACTTCAAAAGTGAAGGGAAACGGAGTGGTAGTTCAGCTGGTTAGAATGCCTGCCTGTCACGCAGGAGGTCGCGGGTTCGAGTCCCGTCCATTCCGCATCGATTATAACTTACTTATATTGAGTTCGTTACTTGTATTTATTTAGACAATTAATCCTTGATTTCTTGTCTTTTCTAGCCTTGGAGTGGTAGTTCAGCTGGTTAGAATGCCTGCCTGTCACGCAGGAGGTCGCGGGTTCGAGTCCCGTCCATTCCGCTTAAAGTCCCTAAGAAATTAGGGACTTTTTTGTTTTCTGGCAGTTTGAACTGGTGTGGAGGCATATAAGGAGGGATTACTTACCTAAATTTTTTCTATTGCTCCATTAGTATTGGATTTTTAGTCCTGTGTGAACCTACCTTTTCACGTATTATTTCCATCGGAGATTAAGACTAATCCTTATATTTGTTCTTCAAAAATTTACGGAAATGGTCTTAGAATTTGAAAAACCCATTGCTGATTTAGAGCAAAAATTGCAGGAGATGAAGGAGTTGGCAAAGGGGAGGAACATCGACCTAAGCAAGGACATTCAATCTTTAGAGAGTAAAATTTTGGCTTTGAAGAAGGAAACCTTCGATAACCTTACGCGCTGGCAGCGGGTACAGCTCTCCAGACATGCAGACAGACCTTATGCCTTGGATTACATCTACGAGATCACCAACGACTTTATTGAACTGCACGGGGACCGTACCGTGAAAGACGACAAGGCCATGATTGGTGGCTTGGGTGATATAGATGGCCGCACAGTCCTTTTTATCGGACAGCAAAAAGGTCGAAACACCAAGCAGCGTCAAGAACGTAATTTTGGAATGGCCAATCCAGAAGGCTATCGGAAAGCCCTTCGATTGATGAAGATGGCTGAAAAATTTAACAAGCCCATTGTAACGCTTATCGATACTCCAGGTGCATTTCCTGGTTTGGAAGCAGAAGAAAGAGGCCAAGGTGAGGCCATCGCCCGCAATATCAAAGAAATGTTTATGCTCAAAGTACCCGTGATTTGCATCATCATAGGGGAAGGAGCCTCTGGGGGTGCCTTAGGCATTGCCATCGGAGATAAAGTCTACATGTTGGAAAACACCTGGTATTCGGTGATTTCTCCTGAATCCTGTTCCTCTATTTTGTGGAGATCATGGGATTACAAAGAGCAAGCCGCTGAAGCACTCAAGTTGACCGCGACAGATATGAAATCCAATGGGCTAATAGACGACATCATTCCAGAGCCACTTGGAGGTGCACACAAAGACATCAAAGGAATGGCGAAAACCCTCAAAGAGGTAATCAGCAAGGCATTGGCTGAATTGGATAAAATTGAGGCAGATGAACGCATCTCTCAGCGAATAGACAAGTTCTGTGCGATGGGTGTAGTCGTGGAATAAATCATTTCGATTTTTCCATTTCCAACTTTGGAATCCCCCTTGCATTCAAACTAGTTGACAGGATTTAAACTTGTGTTTAATCACCAGATATGGAGCTTTTCACTGTAGACACCGGCTTTTTTAAATTGGATGGCGGGGCCATGTTTGGAGTAGTGCCCAAGTCCATCTGGTCACGAACCAATCCCTCGGATGAAAACAACCTCTGTCCTTGGGCCATGCGTTGCTTACTTGTTTCGGATGGCAATCGATTGGTCTTGATTGACAACGGCATAGGAGACAAGCAAGATGCCCGCTTCTTTTCGCATTACTACTTACATGGAGATGCGAGCCTAGCCAAAAGTTTACAACAGCTGGGCGTACATCCTACCGACATTACGGATGTTTTTTTGACGCACCTGCATTTTGACCATTGTGGGGGCAGTGTGAAGTACGGTTCTCATGGGCAATACGAACTTACTTTTCCTCGAGCAACCTATTGGACCAATGAAGCTCATTGGAACTGGGCGACGGTGCCTAATCCAAGAGAAAAAGCATCCTTTTTGGAAGAAAATATTCTTCCCTTGCAAGAGCATGGGGCGCTCAAATACCTCGATCTAGCTACTAAATCCTTATTTCCAGGATTTGATTTCCTCACCATGGATGGGCATACGGATAAGCAAATGCTACCCAAAATGCAGTACAAAGGACATACGCTTGTGTTTATGGCCGATTTACTCCCTTCTGTAGGACACATTCCTTTGCCCTATGTGATGGGCTATGATACCCGGCCTTTGCTTACCCTGCAGGAGAAGCAGCAATTTTTGGAAGAGGCAGCGCAAAATCAGTTTGTGCTTTTTCTAGAGCACGACTCGGTAAATGAGTGTTGCACTGTAAAAATGACCGAAAAGGGCGTACGTGTCGATCAAACTTTCCGACTCGATGAACTCTAAGCCAAGCATTGGAATTGCGTTCTCCGGAGGAGGAGTCAGGGGCATCTCCCATTTGGGAGTGCTAAAGGCCCTACAGGAAGTGGGCATTTTTCCAAATCAGGTGAGTGGCAGTTCTGCTGGAGCGATAGTAGGCGCCATGTATTGCCAGGGATATAGCCCGGATGAGGTGTTGAAGATTATCATTGAAACCAACTATTTCAAGTTGATCCGACCTGCTATCTCTTGGAAGGGCTTGTTTAACATGGAAAGTTTGGCGCAGCTATTGAAAACCTACCTGCCGCACAATGATTTTGCATCACTAAAAATACCGCTGCATGTCGCTGCAACCGATATCGGAAAAGGGGAGGTGGTTTATTTCAATTCCGGCAAGTTGATCGAACCCATATTGGCTTCATCCTGTATTCCAGGGATGTTTGAACCTATTTTTTATGAATCTCGGTACCTGGTGGATGGAGGAGTTTTGAATAATTTGCCGGTAGAACCCTTGCAATCCAGTTGTGAGGTACTGATTGGGGTCAATTGCAATCATCTACCTGAATTGGCAGCAGTTCGAAATGTGAAAAATCTTGTGGAGCGCGCCGTGATGATGAATATGAATTTCAATGCCTACAGCCGTAAGTCGGCTTGTACCTATTTTATAGAAGCCCCTGGATTGGGTCAATTTGGCGTCTTTGACTTGAAAAAGGCTCCGGAATTCTTTCAAGCGGGTTACAACCAAACTATGGAAGTCCTAGAAGCCAATCCTAGTTTACTCGAAATTTCCCAACCCTTACAACCTCAACCTAGCGATTTATGATGAAGCTACTTTCCCGATTTATATTTTGGTTGGCCGGATGGCGCTTGAATCCAAATTGGCCTGTTGGTGTCAAAAAGGCGGTTTTAATTGCTATTCCCCACACCTCTAATTGGGATCTTTTGTACGCAAGAGCTGCCTTCTACTTGATGGATATTCCCGTTCGATTTACGATAAAGAAGGAAGTGATGGTAGGCCCCTTAGGCTGGATGTTGTCTGGTTTGGGAGCGATCCCCATTGACCGGAAGCGGATTCCTGGCGGAAAGAAGCAAACCTACACGGAAGCGATGATCCAAATGCTCAATGAACGAGATGATTTGGTGGTGATGGTTACTCCAGAAGGAACTCGTAGTGCAGTAAGTAAATGGAAATCAGGGTTTTATCATACCGCACTTGGAGCAAATGTACCGATCGTAATTGGCTACTTGGATTACAAAAAGAAGGAAGCAGGCATTGGACCGTGTTTGTATCCCAACGGGGATATGGAAGGTCAGATTGAGGAGCTGAAGGCTTTTGGAAGGACTGTAGTTCCCAAGTATCCAGAGAAAGGGATTCGCTAATCTGATTATCAGCAACGTTACCAATAACTCAAAAGGGTTGTTCTACCACTGCGGATAATCGTTCACAGACCATGTACCACGGTCAACAGCTCGTTTAATTGATGCTCAAACCTTATTTTTTTGGGTTATGGTGAAAAAACAGCTAATCATATTTCCTGAGGAATTGATTTAAATTTGTTTCGAAGCGGATTGGTGTTGAATAAAAATCTCAAGAACTAGATTTTATCTGACACCAGACGGAAACCTACATTGGAAGTTCCTGAGTCAAC
>JBIIGH010000082.1:0-9823 GCA_044236565.1 Algoriphagus sp.
CAGTATTGCGGAGAAAAGCTGCAGCCACTCTTGGATGCCATTGCAACCTACAAGCCCACTGGCTTTGTCGGCGCTTCAGGTACTTTTGATACGCTGATCGACATGTACTATGCAACCATGCTGCAGTGCAAACTCACCGGACAGCACGTCTTCGAATTACCAGTCACAGATTTTTACCAACTTTTTAAGTTGCTCGTAACCAAAAACAGAGCAGAGCGCCTCCAAATCCCCGGCATGATCGCCATGCGCGTGGACATGATTGTGGTGGCTAGCTGTCTGATTGACTTTATTTTGCAACACTTAGCAGTCAAAAGTTTGCGCTGCTCCCACTATTCGTTGAAAGAAGGCGCCGTCTCCAGAATGCTATCTGGAGAGATTAGTCTCCATAATTAAAATTAATGTATTGCAAATAATTTTTAATTGGATTTTAACTTGAGTTTAAAATTCATAATGACCGATTACCGCCCACTTCTCTCTATATTTGACAACACCCACCCCTTATTTTTCAAACACCCATGCAACATTTTTCATACGCACATTTGCACCAATTTACCTTCGACATGCTCAAAAAAATTGGCTGTCCAGACGAAGATGCCCAGCTCGCCGCCAAGGTGTTGCTTTCAGCAGATTTACGGGGAGTGGATAGTCATGGAGTGGCGCGACTGAGTGGCTACGTACGGCTCTGGGAAAAGGGCAGAATCAACCCCAACCCAAAGGTGCGCGTGACCTACGAAACCCCCTCAACAGCCGTGGTTGATGGTGACGCAGGCCTCGGCCTAGTAGTGGCGCCTTTTGCGATGAAGGTGGCTATGGAAAAAGCCAAAAACGTGGGGACAGGATGGGTGTCCGTTAAAAATTCCAACCACTATGGCATCGCAGGCTACCATGCCATGTTGGCCTTGGAGGAAGACATGATTGGCATCTCCCTAACCAATGCCAGTCCATTGGTGGCTCCAACCTTTTCGAAGGAACGCCTTTTGGGCACTAATCCAATTGCCGTAGCCATTCCCGCCAAAGAGGAACCTGCCTTCGTAGCAGACATGGCCACCACTACTGCTGCCAATGGCAAATTAGAAATTCTCCAGCGTAAGGGCTTGGAAACTCCCACCGGATGGGTGCAGGATAAGAATGGTAATCCAACTATTTCGTCCAATGGAGTAAAAGAGGGTGGCGCATTGCTGCCTCTAGGCGGTGACCGGGAACATGGCTCGCACAAAGGGTATGCCCTCGGAGCGGTGGTAGATATTTTATCTGCCGTTCTTTCAGGCGCCAATTATGGGCCTTGGGTCCCTCCATTTGTAGCTTTTTTGGATCCCCTTCCCAATCTAGTGGGCGAAGGTATCGGCCATTTTTTTGGTGCGATGCGGGTGGATGCCTTCCGTCCTGCAGAAGAATTTAAAGGGCACATGGACCAATGGATCCGTAGATTTAGATCTGCCGAACCTACCGCTGGAAATGAAAAAGTCTTAATCCCAGGAGATCCAGAGCGAGAACTTGAAATTCTTCGAAAAAAAGACGGCATTCCTTTGCTTGATCCAGTGGTCCAAGATTTGACGGACTTGGGTAAAAAATTTGGAGTAAGCTTTTAATATATTCCTAAAAAAGGGCTGATCGGTTTGGAATATTGATTGGAGGAATCAGTTTTTTTGTTTCTCGCTTTGCCAAGGTGCATTCCTCCCTTTTTCTGCCTAACTTAGTACTTAGGTCTTTTTTATCCTGTACTCATGAATCGATTAACGCTTATCCTTGGAGGGCTTTTGACCTGTATTAGCTTCACAGCGTGCAGCCAAAAGGCTACTTTACGCATTTTTGACAAACCCATCACTTGGAATGCGGAGCGGGAGCAGCTTTCGCTTAACTACCTCAAAGAACGGCATGGCTTGGTACAAACTACAGCCACCATCAAGCCCCAGATGGTAGTCGTACATTGGACTGCTATCCCAACCATCGAAGTTACCTTTGATGTATTCAATCCGATTACCCTTGGCGGGAGGGCAGACCTTACTGGAGCCAGCAACTTGAATGTTTCAAGTCAATTTTTGATTGATCGAGACGGGACCATCTTTCGATTATTGCCTGAAACCACCTTTGCGCGACACGTGATTGGCCTCAATTACTTGGCAATTGGCATCGAAAACATTGGCAGCGATAACATGCCCCTCACCAAAGCCCAACTGGAAGCCAACGAAAAACTCATCCGATACCTCAAGCGAAAGTACCCGATTGACTATGTCATAGGACATCATGAATACCAGCGCTTTCAAAAAACAGAACTTTGGAAAGAGACGGATCCCAACTACCGTACCGTAAAGTCAGATCCAGGGGATGCATTTATGATTCGCTTACGGAAAAAATTGACTGATATAAACCTAAAACCCCTTCCTACGCTTTAATTCTGCGATGAAACTGGTCCTTAAGTTTACCTCTCCTTTTCTACTTTGCCTTTTTCTCTGGGTTGCTAGTCCCGCCCAGCAGTTGGATGCGCCTTCCTCCAAAAGCACTACGGCCACATCCGTTTCGACTACCAAAACTCAACTCCCAACTACAGCTCCTGCTGCTTCCTTTGTAACGGTCTCCCATTCCCTCCCAGAGATTCCGAGGGAATTTCGGGGTGTTTGGATCGCCACGGTAGCCAATATTGACTGGCCCATCTCTGGAACAGACTCCTGGGAAAAACAAAAAAAGGACTATTTGGCACTTTTAGATTACTACCAAGGGCTGCATTTCAATGCGGTCATCGTCCAAATTCGCACTGCTGGTGATGCCTTGTACCCTACCAAATTGGCCCCTTGGTCCAAGTACCTTACTGGGTCACAAGGAACTCCTCCCAAAACTCAAGAAGACCCACTGGCTTGGATGATTACCGCCGCCCACCAGCGTGGCCTAGAATTCCATGCCTGGCTCAATCCCTACCGGGCCACCATGGACTTGAATACTGCAGGGCTAAACCCCAACCATGACTTTCACAAGCACCGCAACTGGATGCTCAAATACGGCACCAAGTGGTATTACGACCCAGGATTGCCTGAGGTGAAAGCTCATTTGCTTCAAATCATCTCCGAAGTAGTCGATACCTACGAGATCGATGCCATTCATTTTGACGATTATTTTTACCCCTACCGAGAGCCCAACCTGGAGTTTCCAGACCAGGCCTCTTATGCTGCCTACAAAAAATCAGGCCAATCCAAAGATGACTGGAGAAGACAAAATGTGGATGAACTGATCTTGGCCCTTAGCGAAACGATCAAAAGCAAAAAGCCCTGGGTCCAATTTGGAATCTCTCCCTTTGGCGTCTGGAGAAATCAAAGCAAGGACCCCAAAGGCTCACCTACTCAAGCCGGGCAAACCAATTACGACGACCTCTTCGCAGATGTGCTGCTTTGGATGAAAAACGGGTGGATAGATTACTTGATTCCTCAACTCTATTGGAGCATGGAGCACCGCCTTGCCTCACACCGCATTCTTGCCGACTGGTGGTCCAATACCAGTTATGGTGTCCCCATCTACCTTGGCAACGGACCCTACAAGATCCGGGACGATTCGGATGCCGCTTGGAAAGAGCCCAAGGAACTTATTACGCAAGTGCATTACGGAAGAACCTTACCTCAAATTCAAGGCAATGCCTTTTTTTCGGCCAAATCCATGTATCAAAAGAATCAGGACATCGCCCAACTCCTGAAAACCGAGGTGTACGATCGTCCGGTATTGCCTCCTGCTTTTGAACCCAAATCTTCAGTGCGCATCAGCGCTCCACAGGTCTTGGATCTTAGCATTTCCACTTCAAAAATCCAGCTCCAACTCGAAAAGCAGTTGGACCCTGCCATCCGCTATGCCCTCGTTCAAGGCGGCAATGACCTGAACAGCATCCATCAGGCACCCCTGCACAAGGTTTGGGTAGGAGCCAACCAAAAATCCAGTCTAGACATCCCTCAACTGAATAGCAACTACCTGGCCATCCGCTGGGTGGATAGTTATGGCAGAGTGATTCAAAGTCAAGTGCTCCAACTCACCAAATCTTCACGGCCATGAAAGACATGCTCGTTCGACTGCTAGAACTTCCTTCTGGAACGGAACTAGAGCAAAGGCTTCTGGAGAAGGAAAAAATTGTGGTGCGACGAGCCATTGCACCTGAGAAGCATTTGGTGAGCGATTGGGTGCTGAACGAATTTGGTGCCTATTGGAAATCCGAGGTAGAGGTAGCCTTTTCTCGACAGCCCGTGTCCTGCTGGATTGCGCAGCGGGGCAATGAGCTCTTGGGCTTTGCCTGCTACGAAAGTACCGCACGGAATTTCTTTGGCCCCACAGGCACACGGGAATCTGAACGAGGCAAGGGCATAGGCAAACTCCTCTTACTCAAATCCCTTGAATCCATGCGCGAAATGGGTTATGGCTATGCGATCATTGGTGGAGTAGGTCCCGCAGAATTCTATGAAAAAGCGGTTGGAGCCAAAATCATCGAAGGATCAGAAATCAGTATTTACCAGCATTTACTCCGAAAGGCATGAGCACCCAAACCACCAAAAACCCATGGCTATGGGTGCCCTCTTTGTACCTCACAGAATCGATTCCCTATGTCATCATCATTACGGTGTCCGTGGTGATGTACAAAAACCTAGGCATCTCCAATGCAGATATTGGATTGTATACTTCCTTTTTGTACTTGCCCTGGGTGATCAAACCCATCTGGAGCCCAATTCTTGAATTGTTTGGCCACAAAAAGCAATGGTTCCTCAGCATGCAGTTCATCCTTTCCTTGGTATTTCTAGGGGTAGGATTGACTACGGGCAGCTCTCAATTTTTCACGCTTACCCTTGCCTTTTTCTGGATGGGCGCCTTTGCCTCCGCCACCAACGACATTGCTTCGGATGGACTTTATTTGATTGCGCTTAAACCCGAGCAGCAAAGTTTCTTTGTAGGCATGCGCAGCACCTTCTACCGCGTGGGAATGATCACGGGGCAAGGCCTGATTGTGATGGTAGCAGGCTATTTGGAACAGCAGTTTGGAGATCCTGCCCAAGCCTGGTCTTGGACCATGCTGGGTGTTGGAGGATTGATGTTAGCCTTGACAGGGATTAATTTCCTCTCCACGCCAAAGGTGATTGAGGAACGGGTTGCAAAAGAAGATCAGCCGAGTTTTGGAAAGGTGTTTTCCACCTTTTTTACGAAGAAAAACATAGGACTTTCCTTGGGCTTTGTCCTACTCTACCGCTTGGGAGAATCCCAATTGGTGAAGATGGCTTCTCCCTTCTTTTTGGATGAGCGCACCGAAGGTGGATTGGAATTGAGCACCACCGAAGTTGGATTTATTTACGGTACGCTAGGTGTGATTGCCTTATTGGTTGGAGGGATTTTGGGAGGGATTGTCATTTCAAAAGATGGCTTGGGCAAGTGGATGATGCCTATGGCTTTTGCCATCAATGCGCCTAACATTGGCTATGTATTTTTGGCCTGGCTTCAGCCTGACAACGTCTACTTTGCAGCCTTAGTAGTAGTCATAGAGCAACTGGGTTATGGATTTGGCTTTGCTGCCTTTATGATATTCTTGATCTTCCTTGCCGATGGACTTTTCAAAACAGCTCATTACGCCCTCGCCACAGGATTTATGGCCATGGGCATGATGCTTCCCGGTATGCTCAGTGGCTATGTGCAGGAATGGTTGGGCTATCCCGGATTTTTCGTTTGGGTAGTAATCGCAACGATTCCAGGGTTTGTGATGGCGTATGTGGTGAAGTATCCGAGGGAATTTGGAAAGAAAATTGAGGGCTAAAACTTCGACATTCTTTATTCAGCATTCGACATTCTTTAGTAATTCAATGACGAATGTCGAGAGAAGAATGAAGAATTTCGAAGAACCTACAACTACACAAAGATGAAGAAGAATCAAAAAATCGCGCAGCTATTCTCACCTGCGGCGTTTATTCACGATACCGAAGAAAATTACCAGGCTGTCGAAACCTTGATTCGCGAACAGGAGATCGGGGGGCTTACTTTTTTTCATAGCCGACATTCTGCTGCAGCCAACTTTGAGAAGCGCGCGGAAGTACTGGATGTGAGCGGAACTTTTGAGAAATTAATTGGTCTCATCAACCGCTACCAAAAAGTTTCCACCATCCCACTATTAATCAGCATCGATGGGGAATATGGCTTGGCCATGCGCATTGAAAACACACCTGCCTATCCTTTTGCAATTACGCTTGGAGCATTAAGCGGGAATGCTGAATCCCAAGTGGAAGAAGTGGGCTACCGGATGGGTCTGGACATGAAGCGCTCCGGCATACACCTCAACCTCGCCCCTTGCGCAGATGTGAACACCAATCCGGAGAACCCAGTGATTGGCTACCGCTCTTTTGGAAAGGATACCCAAAAAGTAGCTGAACTGGCATTTGCTGCCTATTCAGGCATGAAAAAGGCTGGCATAGGAGCCTGCTTAAAACACTTTCCCGGGCATGGAGATACGGCGACAGACTCCCATTTGGGATTGCCGATATTGCACAAAACCAAAGCAGAACTTCAAGCTGAAGAGCTGCTCCCTTTTCAATACGGAATCGACCGGGGGGTGGAGCTCATCATGGTAGGCCACTTGGCTGTACCTTCGCTTACTGGAGGGGAAAACATCCCTGCCAGCATCAGCCGCGAACTGATCACCGACTTGCTGAAGGGAGAAATGGGGTTCAAAGGACTGGTGATCTCCGATGCCTTGAATATGAAGGCAGTGGCCAACTTTTTTCCTGAGCCAGGCGAACTCGAATGGCAGGCTTTTCATGCAGGAAACGACTTGCTCTGCTTTTCAGATCACGTAAGTGAAGGTATCGCAAAAATAGCGCAGCAGGCTTCAGATTCAGCAATAGACACCGTTTTTGAAAAAGTCATGGATCTGAAAAAGCGCTTGGGCGTACTCGAATCCAAGCCGATTGACGTTCCTACCTTCGACTGGGAAAGCCATTCCCAGCTTCAACAAACCTTAGCGAAGAACTACGTTTCGGTAATCTCAGGAGAGATCAGTCCAGAAGCGATTCAAGTACTGGCAAAAGCAGAAAAACTGGGTTATCAAGAATTTTTTACTGCTGGCCCAAGTCGCTTTTCCGAAGAGTTGAATTTACCTTTCTCCCCCACCGAAGAAGCAGAAAAGGTGATTTTGGCGGTCTTTGTTCCGAGCCACAAGCCTTTAAACCAATTTGGAATGGACCCAAAAATCCTTGCCCAAATTCATCAGTTCGCCAAAACCAAGCCCTGTATTTTGGTGCATTTTGGAAATCCTTTGGCGCTCAAGCACCTGGGCGAGTTGGCTGACTTTGAAGCGGTGGTTTGTGCCTATCAGGGATTTACAGAGACCCAAGTTCAGGCTGCAGCCGTCCTAAACGGAAGGTAAATCAGCTTTCCTTCTGTTTAAGAAGATTTTATAGAGAAGTGCAATTAGTAATTTTCGTTTACACGTTCTTTTTCAATTTGTTGCAGTAAAAAATCTTGTCCAAATGTAAGTTTTTTGGCCAAAACACTATTTGGTTCAATCACTCTCCAAAAAGGGGTGATTTCTTCAACAGTTTTTCCTTGTTGCAACTTTTCATAATTTGCTTCTGCCACAATTCGCAAAAATATACCCGCAGTTACTGGACAAGTGTAATCAGCATTATGCGCTAGAGCAAGGTCTTTCCGTAATGTTTTTGTGTCAACTCGCTTTCCAACACCAATTTCCTGAAAATACTTGTCTATGATTTTTGGCGTAGCAATTAACATGTTGCTACCCGCTGGAATATCAGCAAAGTCAATATCAATTCTTTTTATTTTTGGCTCTTTAGTTTCATTCAATTTATCAAGCCAAGTCTTCTTCATTGCCATGTTGCTAAACTATACTTATAAAACTACAAAAAAACTGGAAAACATGCCGCTTCGCTAATCAACTGATGGACAAAGAAAAAGCTCTCCACCGAGGCAGAGAGCTTATCCTTGTGGCTCCTTTTGAACTTACTTCAGCACATGGTGCGCCAAGACACGCTGTACGTCGTATACGTTGACGGACTTGTTGAACTGCTTTTTGATGCTGGGATGCACTTCACTGGAAACCCAGATTTTTAACTCCGCATCCAAATCAAAGGTGCCGGCTGTTTCCACGCTAAACCGAGAAATGCTTTTGTAAGCAATAGAGGTGTATTCGGTTTTGCTACCCGTAATCCCTTGGATATCGACCAAAATCAAACGCTTGTTGGTAAAAATAAAGGTATCTCGAACCAGCTTGAATCCCAGTTCTATCTGCTCTCCTTCGGTGAGCAGCTGACCGTATTTTTTGAGTAATTCTTCCTGGCTCACTGCGCCAGCGTTTCCTAAAAGAGCTGAAAATAATCCCATGTGTTTTTTTAAAAGATAAATGTCGAAGTGAATCCTTGCCCAAGCCGAATTAGCCTGATTTGCAGGAAGACGAAAATTACCCCCCAAAGGTTCTTTTTTATATCCCTCGGGAAAAAGACGATCAACTCAATCTTCTACCGAAAAGCGGTAGTCGATGGTATGCGTGTAGGTTTCCCCAGGCCGAAGCACAGGGCTTGGAAAGTTAGGATGATTGATGGCATCGGGCCAATTTTGAGATTCTAGACAAAAGCCCCAATGCCTATCATAGGTCTGGCTACCTGCACCGAGAAACTTGTTAAGAAAATTACCTGTGTAGAATTGAACACCCACATTGTCCGAGTACATCTCTAGGACGCGACCGCTCTCTGGGTGACGCACTCGGGCTACCTGCTTCATTTCGCTTGATTTTTCACGTTTGGTCACGAAGTTGTGATCAAAGCCGCCTCCATTTGCAGCGATTTGGTCCCCCAAGATTTTTGGCGATCGGAAATCAAATGGAGTACCCGCTACATCCTTCACCTCTCCAGTAGGAATTAGCTCCTCGTCGATGGGCGTGTAGGCATCGGCCCAAAATTGAACTTCGTGATCCAAAACATCGCGTTTCATGCCGCCGAGGTTAAAGTAGGTATGGTTGGTCAAGTTGACCAAGGTGGCTTGATCCGCGGTCGATTCAAATCGAATCCGCAAGGTATTGTCGGCTAGGAGCTCCATCCAGAGGGTCGTTTGCAGGTTACCTGGATAGCCCTCTTCCCCGTCTACGCTGAGGTAAGTCATCTTGACTCCTACGGTAGAGTCTGTGGAGTAGGTTTCAGGTGTCCACACCTTCTTGTCAAACCCAACCTTTCCTCCATGGAGGTGATTGTCTCCATTTGTCTTCGCCAAGTTGTATGTCTTCCCGTCTAGGCTGAATTGGGCATTCGCAATTCGGTTGGCCACTCTTCCTGCGGTCGCTCCAAAAAAAGGATTTTCTGTATCCAAAAAATCTTCAACTCGATCCAAAGTCAAGGCCACATTCTCCTTCTTCCCATCCCGGTCTGGCACTATAATTTTGTAAACAAGACCTCCAAAGTTGGAGAGCTCTACTTGCATGGTGCCGTTGTCCAGTACATAGCGGTATACGGGCTGTCCTTGAAAGTCAGTTAGGTGTTCGGAATGAATCATAAAGGTGGTGGTTTCTGATTTGGGATTTTGTTTTGGAGGCGCGGTACAGCTACTAATTGCTAAAGCAACAAAAATTAGGAGTTGGCCTAACCGGAGATTTAAACTAGGAATAAGTTGCTTTTTCATAATCAGTTTAATTTCTGAGGTGGTTTTTTTCGATTCGGTCCAATTGACTTTGGAGTTCTTCTCTCCCGATCCATTGCCCTCGGATCACAACCCCAACAGGTTTTTGGAGGGTCTTTAGGTCGAGAAGCGGATTGTTTTCAACCAACACAAAGTCGGCATCAAAGCCTTCTTTTACCTGTCCCCAACTGCTTTC
>JBIIGH010000083.1:0-9785 GCA_044236565.1 Algoriphagus sp.
ATAGAAAAACAATGGAAATAAACCGAGCAGGCTCGGTGAAATACACTTAACCCGTATTTCAAACTATTTCACGGAGCGAAGCGAAGTCTTTTTCCACCCTATTTCCATCGTATTTCGTACCTCATACTTAGTACTTTGTACCTTGTACTTTCTTCGCTTCTTCCCAATACACATCCATCTCCGCCAGACTCATGTCACTCAGATTTTTGCCTGCTGCTTTGGCGGCTTGCTCGAGGTACTGAAACCGGGAGATGAATTTGATGTTGGTTCGCTCCAAAGCCTCCTCCGGATTGATGTCGATAAATCGGGCATAGTTGATCAGCGAAAATAGCAGGTCTCCAAATTCCCCAGCAGCCTTCTCTCGGTCGATTTCCTTCCCCGCCGCCGCATTGAATTCAGCATGAAATTCACCCATTTCTTCCTCCACCTTTTCCCAGACCTGCTCAGGCTCTTCCCAGTCAAAGCCTACGCCACGCGCCTTTTCCTGAATTCGCATGGCCTTGATGAGGGCCGGCAAACTTTTCGGCACCCCTCCCAACACAGAGGTATTGCCCTTTTCAGTGAGCTTGATTTTCTCCCAGTTTTGCTTAACTGCTTCTTCATCGTCCGCCACCGTATCTCCATAGATGTGCGGATGGCGGCGGATCAATTTCTCACAGAGGGAGTCTATCACCGATCGGATGTCGTACTGGCCTTGTTCCGAACCGATTTTTGCATAAAAAACAAGATGGAGCAGGAGATCCCCCACTTCTTTCTTGACTTCCTCTGGATTGCCTTCCAAAATGGCATCCGAAAGCTCAAAGGTCTCCTCAATCGTGAGGTGGCGAAGGCTTTCGGTAGTCTGCTTTTTGTCCCAGGGACATTGCGCACGCAGCTCGTCCATGATAGTCAAAAGGCGATCAAAAGCAGCCAATTGCTCGGCTCGAGAACTCAAGTTAGACATGGTGTAGAAACTATACTTTCAGTGTAAACGTTTTCAAAGTAAAGCATTAAATTTGCGCAAATTAATCGGGTATGACAACTTTCTTGATCACGCTAGGCTTCCTAGCACTTTTCTTCGTTCTGATGTCTGTAAGGCTGATTTTTCTTAAAAATGGCGAATTCAAAGGAACCTGTGCATCGCAAAGTCCCTTTCTCAACAAGGAAGGAATCACTTGCAACTTGTGCGGAAAAACGGTGGATGCCACAAGTAACTGCGCCAACCCGGACAATGAGGTAGATAAAGTGATGGCCAAATTCAAGTAATCTTTTCAAGCGTAGCCAACTATTTTTAACATACAAAAACCAAAATTCGTGTCTTTAATCAAATCTATCTCTGGAATTAGAGGAACCATTGGCGGCAAGCCAGGCGAAGGTCTCACCCCCATTGATGTAGTCAAATTTACTGCTGCCTATGGCGCTTGGGTGCTGGAAACAACCGGCAATGCCAAAGTAGTCATCGGAAGAGATGCCCGCCTATCTGGCGACATGGTCTCTAGATTGGTAGCAGCCACCCTGCAAGGCCTAGGCATCGACGTGATTGACCTGGAGCTCAGCACCACCCCAACGGTAGAGTTTGCCGTGCCACGGGAAAATGCAGGTGGAGGAATTATCCTCACCGCCAGCCACAACCCCGCCCAATGGAATGCATTGAAACTCTTGAATGCAGTAGGCGAATTTATCTCAGACGAAGAAGGAAAGGCCATCCTAGCCAAAGCTGAAGCCGAAGATTTTACTTTTGCAGAAGTTCGCAAGCTCGGCAAATACAGCATCATTGACGACTACATGGACCGCCACATCCAGCATGTGCTGGACCTGGAACTCGTAGATGTAGAAGCCATCAAGGCACGTAATTTTAAAATTGTGGTGGATGCGGTCAACTCCACCGGAGGCATCGTAGTACCTAAACTTTTGCGCGCACTAGGCGTCAGCGAAGTAGAGGAAATGTTCTGTACCCCAGACGGCAATTTCCCGCACAATCCAGAGCCACTCCCAGAAAATCTCCGGGATATCGCCAAGAAACTGGAAAAAGGCAGCTATGACCTAGGCATCGTCGTGGATCCAGATGTGGATCGCTTGGCACTCGTCAACGAGGACGGGTCCATGTTTGGCGAAGAATACACCCTAGTTGCAGTCGCTGATTACGTACTTTCCCAGACCCCGGGCAATACGGTTTCCAACCTATCTTCTACCCGAGCCCTTCGTGATGTCACCGAAAAGCGTGGAGGCACCTACAGTGCTTCGGCAGTAGGGGAAGTCAACGTGGTCAACCAGATGAAGGCCGTACAAGCCGTCATCGGAGGAGAAGGCAACGGGGGCATCATCTACCCTACCTCGCATTACGGAAGAGATGCTTTGGTGGGCATTGGCTTGTTCTTGACCCACCTGGCCAAGTACGGCAAGTCCATTTCCAAGTTGCGCGCCAGCTATCCCAACTACTCGATCTCCAAAAATAAAATTGAGCTAACTCCTACCCTCGATGTGGATCACATCCTATTGCGGATCAAGGATAAGTATAAAAATCATCCCATCATCGACATTGATGGGGTCAAAATTGAATTTGAAAAAGAATGGGTGCACCTTCGAAAGTCCAACACGGAGCCCATCATCCGCATTTACTCGGAGTCTGACTCAGAAGCAAAAGCGGAGCATCTTGCCAAAAAGATCATGCAAGACATCAAGGAAGTCGTAAATGAAACCTTGAGCTAAGTTTCTGCCTCGCCCAACTACATTCTATGAAGCACGTATACCTCGACAATGCCGCCACCACCCCCATGGACGATCGCGTGATCGAAGCCATGTTGCCCTTTATGCGTGGTCACTTTGGCAACCCTTCCTCGGTGCACAGCCATGGAAGAGAGGTACGTACGGCAATTGAAAAGGCGCGGAAAAAAGTAGCCGAACTGCTTCAGGCTAGCCCTTCGGAAATTTTCTTTACTTCAGGAGGTACCGAGGCAGACAATACCGCCCTAGTTTGTGGCATCGAATCACACGGCATCCAGCATGCCATCACCTCTCCCTTGGAGCACCATGCCGTACTCCATACCCTGGAGATGCTTGCCAAAAAAGGACAGGTACAACTTAGCCTGCTCGAAGTCAACGAAAAAGGAGAAATTGACCTGGCCCAGTTGGAGGAACTCCTCAAAAAGAATCCCAAAAGCCTAGTTTCCCTCATGCAGGGCAACAACGAGATCGGTAACCTGAACGACCTGGAGCGGATCGGCCAAATGACCCAAGCACATGGGGCATTTTTTCATTCCGATACCGTACAAACCATGGGGCATTACACCCATGATTTGTCCACCCTTCCTGTGGATGCACTCGTTGCTGGCGCACACAAGTTTCACGGACCTAAGGGCGTGGGCTTCCTCTATGTGCGCAAAGACAAGAAAATCCATCCCTTCATCCATGGTGGAGCTCAGGAGCGCAACATGCGTGGAGGAACCGAAAATGTCATCGGCATCATCGGCCTAGCCAAAGCCTTGGAAATTTCCCTCGAGGAGCTTGCCGCACACCGCAGCCACATTGAAAAGCTAAAGGGATACTTCATCGAAAAATTAGGCCAAGAAATTCCGGGAATCGCCTTCAACGGCTGTTCGGCAGACTTGCAAAAGAGTTTGTACACGGTATTGAGCGTCAGCCTTCCGCCTTCCGAAGCCAATCGGGGCATGCTCTTATTCCACTTGGATTTGGAAGGTATCTCGGCATCAGGAGGTTCTGCCTGTAGCTCTGGTGCATCGGTAGGTTCCCACGTGATGCGGGCCTTGCAGCATCCTGCAGACCGTGACGTAGTCCGGTTTTCCTTCAGCCGATTTACGACGATGGAGGAGATTGATTACACCCTCGAGAAGCTGAAAACGCTTTACATCCACTAGTCGAAAGACAACTTATTTATTGTTGAATTTCTTGCCCCAGAGGAGCCAACCTTCGGCAACTCTTTACAATTTTTTTGTCTCGCAAAGGTGCCAGGCCGCAAAGAAATCCGACTCCGACTATTTACATTTTACGCGAAATGTGGACAAGCCTCAACAAATCCTTTGCGTCCTGCCTGCGGCAGGCAGGCTTATGCGGCTTTGCGAGAAAAAGAAAAATTTTATCAATGGACAAAGGCATTATTGTTCTTTCCTATTGTGCTCCCGTACTTCTACGGGACAGGTTCCGCTGGAGCACAGAAACATTCTTATTCAATATTTCTATTAACATTTCGCCCCGCAATTCTGCGGGGTAAACTTCCTCTGGAGCGGCTAGAGATTCGCAATTTGAATATTCCAAATATCACTCCTTGACCCAGCGGAGCCTGCCCCGCTTCATTGCGGGGTCAATATATTAATAGAAAAAATGCCACAATTGTCCATCGCGCTCCGGAGGTGCGCAATAATAAAAATCAAAAATTATTCCTCCCCCCGACACGTTGGGCGGGGAAAACATAAATTAAACCACTAGTCCCTTTTATTTCGCTGGCTTGTAGCCTATTGCATAAGGCGTCCAGATTTCGAAAATCGGTTGCCCTGTCGAGCTCAAGCCACTGTGGTGCCATTCGCCATCGATCACTTGGTAATCAAACCCAAGGCTTGCACCCACCCGGGAGTTATCTCTAGAGAAAAAAGCAATCGTTTCTACGTATTTTCCGTCCTTGGCCGTGTACGTTCCACCGCCCGTACCCGAAAATTCACGGGTTTCAGAATTAAAAGCCACCCACTGAAATCTCCCTCCACTGAGGATTTTGATCGTTCGTCTAGCGCCAGGCGTGGAGCGCTGAATTTGATCGTCTCGCTTCCTGCCTGTAATCACCCAGTTGCCCGTCAGGTCATCGGTGGCATCCGATACCTTTTCCCAGACCTCTACGAGTGGACCTTTGGGAGTAGTGCCCGACAGGGTCATTCTCTTGCCCTCCAAACGTGCGTCAAAGGAGGTGACCATCCCTATGATTTCGGGGTTAAGCGTGAAAAATTCCAGAGTCTCCTGAAGCTTACCTGTACTCACCGCAAAAGGCCCACCACCAGCACCCACAAAGGAGTTGTCCGCCAGGTTTTTTACCCCAAAGGCAAAGTAATTGTCCTGGTAGATCTTGATAAACTCTTGCCCGGATACCGGAACTTGGTTTTGGCTGATGAGTTTCCAGGCTCCTTCCACTTGTTGGGCGGAGAGGGAAAGCGCAAAAAACAAAAGTGGTATAAGAAGGAATTTTTTCATGGCGGGTTAGGGAATTGGCGATAGAAGGTGGAAATTGAAAAAGATTCCACGAAAAACCAAGCGCTCTTTTTTTAGCAAAGACCCAATCCCCTTGAGCCCATGCACACCTTCCAATTTGGCAGCAGCAAAGAAGAAGTCCTTCAGGCCATCCCCGAACGCAAGATCAAAAAATTGGCGGCGGGAGAGAAGCGACTGGCGATACTACGGATTGGCGACATCCTTCATATTTTCGATGCCCAATGTCCTCATCGAGGCGCCGATCTAGGCCAAGCCAATATCAATGGCGCCGGCGAAATCATCTGTCCGCTACATCAGTACCGATTTGATCTGAAGACAGGAGATGTCCGATCCGGGTACTGCAACTCGCTCCCCGTATACCGCAACGAGCTTACAGACTCAGGACTGACCATCTACCTTCCTTAATGCAGTGCAGCACCATTGGGAACAGGCTGATCGGAAGTAGCAATCCAGATGCCTCCTTCGGCACTGCTAAACCCCGTAATCAGTACCTCCGACATGAAATCTGCCACTTGCCGAGGGGCAAGATTGCACACACAAAGCACCTGCTTTCCTAGCAAATCTTCAGGGCTATAGTGGATTGTCAGCTGGGCGGAGGATTTTTTAATCCCTAGTTCCGGACCCAAATCTACCCACACCTGATAGGCGGGCTTACGTGCTTTTTCAAAAAGCTCCACCCGCAGTACAGTTCCTACCCGAAAGTCAATTTTTTTGAAATCTTCTAGGTCAATCGTTTGCATTGTCGATATATTTTCTACTTTTAAGGACGTTTTTCGAAAGCTAACCCGTATTTCAATAAGTTATGTGGAACTGTTCAAGAATTTTTGCTGGTAAAGTTGCCCTGCTCAGCATGGCTGCTTTCGGCTACTTGCTCCTCCCAACGGAAGCAATGGCCCAGGAGGAAAACACGAAGAAACCCTTCGAAAAACCAATTGTAGAAGAAAATAACACAGGTTCTGAGTCTGGAGCTGCTACTACAATTTTCACTCAAAAGCCAGCGGTAGTTAAGCAAAACGTACCGCTTCCGTTACCTAGAAAAGAGGTGCATACAACCACGCATCTTCAGGAAAGAGAATCCAAAAAGAACGAATCCCCCTCCACCTTATCCTTCAATATTTTTTTATACATCGTGGATAAGTTTAAACAGGATCAGGAGAATTAATTGATTATCCGCAACAGGTTCGGTAGTTGAAAATGAATCTGCATCACAGCGGATAATCGTCAACAGACAATAGGCCGCGGCCTACAGGCAGTCCACGGTTGACAGCCCTCTCTCTTGAACTTCATTCCTTATTTCCGTTGCTTACTGGTAAAAAACCAGCTATTCATCCGAAATTAAATCAGCGTATTTTTCTAGATGGATCAGCGTGAAAAATGTCTACCGGTAAAACCCACAACTGGCAGTGGACTGTCAACCGTTAGCGGTTGACCAATTTTACCCCTTACTGATAAATTCTTCCAAATCTGCTAAACTGATTTTTCCTTCGTAATAGGCACGGCCAAATACGGCAGCTTGGAGACCCAAGTCCCGCAGTCGTTTGAAATCGTCGATGCCACGAACCCCACCAGAAGCAGCGAGGTACAGATTTGGAAAGCGATCCAACACTTCCTTGTATAGCTCAAAATTGGGGCCTTCCATCACCCCATCTCGGGTCACATCCGAGCACTTCACGTGCTTGAGCCCACGCTCATAGAAAAACTCAATGTGATCAAATAGGTCTAGTTCCGTTTTGGTCAACCAGCCTTTGATCTTGATTTTAAAGTCGTTTGGGTTGGTATCTGCCGCCAAGTAGATTTTTTCTCGCCCATAAGACAAGATAAACTGCGCAAAACGCTCCGGATGTTTGGCTGCGGCAGAAGCAATGGTCACCGTTTTGGCACCAAACTCAAAGCACTTAATCACGTCTCCATCGGTAGTAATGCCCCCCGTAAAATCAACTTCTAAGTCGGTATAGCCTGCAATGGCCTCCAAAATGTTGTAGTTTTTGGGTTCCCCTCTACGTGCTCCATCCAAATCCACCAAATGAACACGCTTAATCCCAATTCCTTCAAAGGCCTGCGCAATCTCGAGCGGGTTGTTCGAGATGACTTCTTCGGTAGCAAAGTCGCCCCGCTTCAATCGGACACATTTGCCGTTGATCAACCAAATGGAAGGAATGATTTCAAACATGGTAGAAAAAAAGAAATTAGGGATGGGAAATTGAACTCACTGATTTAAAGATACAATCCTCTCTGTTTTTTGAAAGCAAAAAGCTCGAAAAAATTGCGTTTATTTTTACAAAGCGCCTCAAAAAATGGCAGTCTTTTAAAAATTGATGTCAATTTTCATCAATACACTAATTTTCCGAGGCGGCCTTGGCTTCCTGAAGCCCAGAGGGCATTGCCTCCTGGTGCTACCTTGACTGCATGGTAACCCGTTTTAGATAAGGGCTGCCAGCTGTGTGCCCCATTGCTGGAGTAGTCCGAGCCACCCGGTCCCACCGCTACCACCCAACCCTGCTCGGGAAAGTATGCCACTCCAGAACGGTATCCAGCTGGACCCTCGCTGTTAGCTATGGTCACCTCACCTAACACCAACAAGGCATTGGCTATCCGGTAATCGGGCTTTAAGTAATCTCCTCCCACCAGCACCAATCCTCCGGCTCCTGGAAGTGCAGTCATTGCAAAAACACCCTGTGAGGGCTGTCCTTGAAGCATGTCTGTTAACTCCCGTACCTGCCAAGACTGGGAAGCAAAGGTGTAGCGATGCAATCGAGACACGGTGCCTCCCGTAGCAAATACCAGTCCTGTAGCATCGGCTACCATAGAAGATGCACTTGCCGCAAAGGCCGCTTCCCCAGGAATCGCGGCGGGCAGACTCGGCAAGGAATGCCAACTTTTGCCTCCATCACGAGTTTCCAAAATCATCCACTTTCCCCCAATGGGATCTCCCAGCACATAGCCCTTTTGGGTATCTACAAACTGAATCGCATCAAAGAATGCTTCTCCGCCTTCCTGATGCACTTTTTGCCAACTCACTCCCCCATCCTCGGTTCGGTAGATCACCGCAGGCTGCCCTGCCGAGGCCACCACCGCGGTCTTGGAATCAAATGCATGGATGGATCGGAAATCTACCGTATCCAAACCAGCAACTGTACCGGTCTGCCAGCTCGCTCCTCCATCTTCGGTCTTGAGCCAGGTACCACCAGAGCCACTGGCCCAGCAGACCTGATCCGAAATCGGAGCCAAGCCCCTCAAAGAGGCTTTTCCAGGAGATTGAAATTGCTTCCAATCAGGGCTTTGGGCAAAACTAAGCGTTGCCCAAAGCGAGGTAAGAAGGAGCAAAAAGAGGTACTTCATTTCACATCTACTTTTCGGTAGGCCTCAATCAGTGCCAACTCTCCTTCCTTGCCAGGAAGTGCATTGCCGTGCTCCATGCCCAAAATGCCCGTAAATCCTTTTTTATGGATAAACTGGAATACGTTGCCATAGTGGATTTCTCCCGTGCCAGGCTCCTTTCTTCCTGGATTGTCACCAATCTGGATGTAAGCGATCTCGGACCATGTTTTTTCCATGGTCGCAATCAGGTTGCCCTCGTTGCGCTGCATGTGGTAGGCATCGTAGAGTATTTTACATGAAGGGCTTCCCACCGCTCTACAGATCATGTAGGTTTGGTCGGCATGGCGCAAGAATAAATCTGGATTGTCACTCAAAGGTTCTAATACCATGGTCAATCCATGGGGTTCAAAAATCTCAGCTCCACGCTTCAGGGCATCAATCACATGTCCCGTCTGCACCCCAATGGGCAGGTTACGCTCAAAGTAGCCCGGCACCACAGTCATCCACTTTGCATTGACCCGCTTGGCCGCTTCCACCGAGGCCTTGCAGGTGGCAACGAAATTATCCAAAAACTCCTGCTTCCCCGAGGCAAGCGATACTTTCCAGTTGTCTCCTCCATCCACTACAAATACCCCCATCCGCATCCCAAGTTGATCGAGGGTCTTCCCGATCAGCTCCTGCTCCGCGAGGGGCCGCTTGAGTAGGCCATTGTCCTCCAAGGAACGGAATCCTTGGTCTGCCATAAAGCGGAGTTCATCCGCCAATCCACCTGGAGCATGCTGCTTGAACATGCCAAAGTGTGGGGCAAAATCCAACTTAAACGGTGCAGCAGCCACATTGCCCTTGGCAAAGGCAGGAAGGGATAGTGTACTTGCGGCACTTACCGCAGCGGCACCTAGGCCCAGTCTTTTGATAAATCCTCTTCTTTCCATGGCTTAGATCACTTTAGTTTTGCCAGGAATGGCATGTGGGTAGTAGCCGTCCGCGTTTGGTAGCAACTTCGGTTGTGCATCCCAGGCTAGCGTATCTGGGAAAAGGTCTACTTTTCCATTGAGGGAATCTTCCCAAGTCATCACCTTGCCAGAATAGGTGGCGTAGCGGCCCATGATGGCTGTCATCGTGGACTTGGCTGCATTTTCGGCATCGGCAAACTTATATTCCCCTTTGACTAGTGCAGCCCAAAGCTCGTCGTGCTCCTGCTGGTACGGGTTAGGCTGATTTTTTCGGTCATGGTCATACAGCACATTGCCCTTCCAATCGGTAAGAATCCCATGATT
>JBIIGH010000084.1:0-9770 GCA_044236565.1 Algoriphagus sp.
TGGGGCATAGCTCACATGGATACCTCTCTGAAATAGGTCGTAGATTTTGTTGGAATGACCTTCGGTCTTGTTTTTTAGCAGCCAGGTGGATAGGAAAGGGATGATCGTGAGGGAGACGACTAGAGATGCCAGTACGCTTGTGATCACGGACATGGGTAAGCTCCGCACAAAATCCCCCGAACTTTCTGGCAAGAACACCAAGGGAAGAAAGGCGATAATTAAGGTTACGGTACAGCCGACTACGGAGATGGAAATCTGTTGGGTCGCCTTCAAGGCGGCTTCTTGTTTGCTGTATCCGTCTCTAATCCATCGTTCGATATTTTCGACCACGACAATGCTATCGTCTACTAGCAGGCCCAAAGCTACCACCAAGCCGACAATGCTAAGTTGGTTTAGTCCATATCCCAGTGCATTCATCAAAATCAACCCAATGGCGAGCGATAAGGGGATGGAAACCATGACGATGATTGAGGCGCGGTTACCCAATGGCAGCAAGGTTACAAATACTAAGGCGATGGCAATCAAAAAATCCATTCCCAATCCACCCAATCGTCGATTGACATAGTCAGCTTGATCAAAAGCAACGACTAAATCGATGTTTTCTGGCAATTTTTCAGTGCTTGAAGCGAGTAGGGGGCTGTATTTTTCTTGTACTTTGGAGATGTTGGTACCTTCCTTCAAGGCCGCAGTCACAAAGATGGCACGGTAGCCATTGAGTCTCGTGAGGTGATTGGCTGCATCAAAGTCATTACGAATCGTCGCCACATCTTTCAACAGGATGTTCTTTCCTTGCATAGAAAACACCACGGTTTCTGCGATTTCCTCCGCTGAACTGTAGTTTCCGCTTGTCTTTACATTGAAAGTTTTGTTTCCAGCATCCACCTGTCCTCCAGGAATGTTGCTCAATTCACTTTTGATGCTACCGATGAGCGCGTTTAGCGGGATATTTAGCGTGGCTACCTTATCGAGCTGTAATTCAATTTTTACCAATTGGGCGGGTAGCCCATGGATTTTGACATTTTTTAATTCCGTGATGCTCTCTAGGTCCTTCTGCAGGCGGTCCGCTTCAGTTTTTAGCGCCTCTCGAGAAGCATTTTCACTGACTAATGCGATCTGAAGAATGTTGACATCGGAGGGACGAACTTTCTTGACTTCAATCGAAAAAATCTCTTCTGGCAATTGAGGCCGTAGGGTATTGACTTCCCGTACGAGTTCTTGGTATTTTTCATCCACATCCTCGTTGTAATTGTATTCCACCAAAAGAATCGCTGCGCCATCTTTGATCTCGGTTTCGATGCGCTTGATATTTTCCAGTGCATAGATGGTTTTTTCCAAGGGATCCACCACTAGCTCTTCCAAATCTTCGGGACTTGCGCCAGGATAAATGACAACGATGGGGAAATTGGGAGAATTGATCACCGGATCTTCACTCCGGGGCATGTTCAAAAAAGTAGTCAGTCCCAAGACCACCGTCATGAGAAAGATGACGAGGGTGAACTGATAATTCTTTACCGCGAAATCAGAGATTTTCATCAGTTCTTAACTTGAATAGTGGAACCATCTGTTAAATAGGCACTCCCAGAAACAATTAGACTGGTGTAATTCTCTAGACCGGATACTACCTGAACGGCTTTAGGAGTGATCTTTCCAAGTTGGACGGATACTTTCTTCGCTTTTTGGCCATCGACGACAAATACATATCCGCTGGCACCATTGGCATCCAATACGGATTCAAAAGGGATCTCCCAACCTTGCACGGTCTGGGTTGGACGAATGCGAGCTTTTCCAAACATGCCAGAAGCCAAAGAAATCTCTTTGACCGATTCTGGGGTGACTTCTACCCAATAGGTGCCCGTAACAGGATCTGCGGACTGACTTTTTTGGGTTACTTTGGCTGGTATCCAATTTTCAGATGCTGCCACATTGATATCCGCCTGATCACCAATCTGGATGGCAGTCCATTGTTGGTCGCTAAGGGTCACCTTTAGGATCCAAGTCCCAGAAGCGGCGCCATTGATTTGTAGGATGGGGGTACCTGAGGCAACCAACTGCCCAGGGTTCACAAATTTTTTCAAGACAAAACCACTAGAGGTCGCTCGGATTTGGGATTGAGCAAGATTGAAGTTAGCTGCATTTAACTGCTGCTCAGCGATGTCTAAAGCTGTTTTTGAATTTTCAAACTGTTCCAAGGTTGCTACACTGTCTTTGTACAAGCGGGCAGCGCGCTGGTGATCTCGTAACGCTTTCTCGTAGGCGAGTTTGGATTGACGAACTCCGGCTTGAATCTCAGTCAAATCTAGACTTGCAACGACTTGACCTGATCGTACGGCATCACCTTCTTCTACAAGGATTTTGGCAACCACCCCACCAAGTTTGAAGGAAAGGAGAGTTTCGTCCTTGGTGCTGAAGGTACCACTAGCAGTCACTGCCGTTGTCATTGGGGATGCTTGAAGCGGAAAAAGGCTTACAGGTATCGCCTGGCCAGCTTGAGGGGTGCTGGTGTCGGTAGGCGTATTGCTGCTGCATCCCAAAAGGAATAGGAGGGAAATTACAGGGAAAAGTGAATGGCGCTTTTTCATGACTTTTTGGTTTCAGTAGTAAGTTGGCGTTCGAGCTGTGCAAGTGCCATTTGTAGTTTGTATTCACTGATTGTTTTTTGCAATGCAGCTTGTGTGAACTGGTTTCTTGCATCTATAAATTCAAGTAAAGACTGGCTTCCTTCTTTGAAGCCTCTGTCGATGAGTTTGAGGTAGGCTGTAGCGGCCAGGAGTTTCTTTTCAGCCGATTGGAGCCCAGCAAGAAGGGTTTTTACCTCATTCTTTTGGATTTGGAGGCTTAAGTTCAATTTTTGGTTGACCAATTCTTTTTGCCGTTGGATGGATTCTAGGCCGATGACATTTTTTTGGATTTGGTTTTGATTTCTTCCACCTTGAAATACAGGTACACTAAGGCTTAATCCCCCCATCAGGTACCTGGATTGGGAATCAAAACTCCAATCAAAACCTTGGGAACCCAGATCTGCATAGGTAGAGATTTTGGGAACCCAGTAGTTTTTTCCGGATTTAAGCAGGGTTTGTTGGATAGATTCCATGCTTTTCATGGCACGTAATTCTGGATTTTGTTCCTGGATGTCCTCTGTAAGCAGCAGGTCCAACTGGCTTAAGTCAAGCGGAATTGCTTCGAAGGGAACTGATTGCTCCAGTGGTCTATTGACTAGAAAATTAAGGTACTGGGCTGCATTTACTGTTTTGTTTTCTGCTTCCAGTAGCATTGATTTCACCTGTTCCAGTTCGCTTTCCGCTCTCAAGACTGAAGCGGGTAGAGCTTTGCCATTTTCAACGAGTGAGCGGGTATCTTTTAGATTTTGGGTAACCAGTTGCAGCGTGTTTTTAAGAATTTCTATGGAGCTGTGTGCAGCGCAAAAGCTGAAGTAGGCTACTCGAATGTCCTGGATGAGGGTAGCACGGTAGATTTCCACCTGGTAGCTGTTCCAATTGACTTGTTCTTTTCGGATTTGGTTTTGGTACTTGATGTCTGTATTCAGGATCGGTAATGTGGTTCGGAACCTCGTATCATAAAAATTATCCGGAAGTAATTGCTCCGAAACGTTGTCGATTTGGGGGAAATTGCTGGAAGCAGTGAGCTTATTTAAGGTGGAATATACCGGATTTAGTAAGTCACCAACGGGAAAAGCGATGGTTCGACCTCCTTCAGCTAGGGTATAGCTTGCTCCAAAATCCATCGATGGAAGAAAGAAGCTTTTGGCATCTTTTAGTGCCAATAGGCTTTGTTCTAGGCTTGCGTTTTTTTCTTTGAGAACCAAGTTATTAGCCAATCCTTCTTGAATGTAGGTTTCAAGGATTTGTTGCGCTTGAAGAGGTGCTGCCTGAAGGCAAATGCAAAGGAATAATCCAGAAATTAGGCTACGAATTGGCCAATTCTGTAACATGCTAGCGTATTTTCTTTTCATGAGGAGGGTCTGTCGAGAATACTGAAAAATTCATTTAAGCCGTCTTTGACGATGGTATCTTGACGGTCAGCCAAGACGACCTCGCATCTGCGGCGGATGTGTAAAGAAACCATTCCATGGACGGTGGACCAGACCATAAAAGAGAGTGCTTCTTCATCATGTCCTTGGAAATACCCTTCCTGAACACATTCCTTGATCGTGGCTCGTAGGAAATTGAAGGTTCCAAACCCTTCTTTCCATTGTTCATCGTTTGAACTAGATACGTGTTCCATCGGTGCTTCTTTGATAAACATCAAGTCGTACATATCCGGGTTTTCTAAAGCAAATTCAACGTAGATGGACCCCATTGCTTTGAGTCGTGCCATGGGATTAGGAATAGTGAAGAGTACTTCCATTCGGCTCATCAATTGCTGAAAACCTCCCTGGTGCAGGGCATGGAAGATCTCGTTCTTGTCTTTGAAGTAGTGGTAAATGCTTCCGGGACTGTATTCGATCAAATCGGCAATGTTCCGTATCGATGTTTTTTCTACCCCTTTTTCCAAAAAAAGTGTCTTTGCTGCTGTGAGGATCTGCTCTCGCAACACTTCTTTTTCTCGTTCCTTTCGTTCCGCTACACCCATAGTATTTTTTGAATAGGCAAATGTAATTGAACAGTGTTTAAAAAATAAAAAAAAGTTGAAAAAATAATTATTGAATTGGAACAGGAGTGTGAATTATTCGATCCGAATTTCTGCAGTGTTCGGTGCGTGAGTCCGAAGTTGCCTAGCCAAAACGCATAAAAAAAGCTCGATCAAATCGAGCTTTTTAGAGTAAGGAAGGTTACTGTGGTAAGGAATCCAAATTAATTTTCTTCTGGATTTGGTTTTTTCATCACCAAATAGAAGCAATAAAGTGTAACGGATATGATTAGCCCTTGTGTTACAATCGATAGAATTAGCGCAGAAGTGTTCATAGAATTGCTTTTTTGCGTTTAACAGTGGAATACCATACAATGGCACAAATACCTAGAAAGAGTAGGAGCAATTGAAGTCTTGCCCAGCCCGAATACATCATTTTTACCTCCAAAGCGGCAGCATTTTCAGGGTTGGCAATAATCTGCGCTTCCAAGTCTGCAAAGGTTATTTTGGCAATTAGGGAACTGGTATCTAGTGGCCATCCACCTCCTGAAAACAAGTTGCTGAAAGCAGCTACCCAATCGTTACCCGCTGGAGTAATCAAGGCACCAAGGAATACAATACTTAACAATACTGGGGTGACATAGGTCATGATCCATTTGTAGAACGATGGGATGCGGATATCAGCTCCTCGAGTGATTTCTTCCCATCCTTTTTTCATACCAAAAATGTAGGTAAACAAGATGGTCTCAAGCAAAGCAAAAATCACCAAGCTGACCGTTCCACCCCAATAATCGTACTCATCAAAGTATCCATACTGGTAGAAAAGAACCGTAGGAAGGCCCATTGCCAAGGAAACTAGTCCAAAGGAAACAGCTCCTTTTACCTTACCCCAACCAAATTCATCCTGCATAAAGCCCATCCATGGAGTACCCATGGCGAGGGAAGAAGTGATACCGGCAAAGAACAAAAGGCCAAACCAACAGACTCCTGCAAAGGCACTAATTAGCGGCCCCCATTGCTGGAAGAGGTACGGCATGGTCTGAAAGGCCATTCCAAAACCTGCGTTTTCCAATACCCAATCCAATCCAAGAAATCCAGCTGCAATAGGGATAACAATCGCGCTTCCAAGGATTACTTCAACGAACTCATTCGTAAAACCAGCAGTAACTGAGTTGAGGGCGATGTCTTCGTTTTCCTTGAGGTAAGAAGCATAGCACTGAATGGAACCCATTCCGACAGACAAGGTAAAGAAGATCTGTCCTGCAGCAGCAAGCCAAACTTTAGGATCTGCTAAGGAACTGTATTGAGGAGTCCACAAGAAGTTAATTCCATCCCAAGCATTCGCATCCGGAAATTCTTCTGAAGCAAAGGAGCTACCCATGGTCCATCCACGAACTGCCAAGATGATACCAAATAGAATGAGCAAGGGCATGCCAATCTTGGCTACCTTTTCTATTCCTCCAAGGCCTGTGGAGAGGATGTATACATTCACCCCTAAGACTAAAACGTAGGCAATAACAGGGAATAGGGGGATTCCAAAATCTGAACCGGAAAGCTGAACGTATTGGTCGAAAAATGTACTAACTGCTTCTTTACTCATTCCAGTAAAGGTCCCGATGACACTGTGCACCACATAGACAAAGGTCCAAGATTCGATGTAGGTGTAATAGGCGACTACTGCGATGTTGGTAAATATTCCAAATACCCCAATGTACTTCCAGTACCATTTTTTGCTCATGGAGTCTAGGATGTATGGGGTACTGTGGTTGCCCAACTTACCTCCAAAACGTCCCATGCTCCATTCGGTAAATAGCAAGGGAATTCCCATCAATAGGAAACAAATGATGTAAGGTAGAATGAATGCACCGCCGCCATTTTGAACGGCTTGAACGGGGAATCTAAGGAAGTTACCAAGCCCGACTGCATTTCCAGCCATTGCTAGAATTAAGCCTATTCGCGAGCCCCATGCCTCTTTTTTCATAAATTAGTTACGTTAATGATCGAAAATCTAAACTTCTAGATTTCCCAAGTTGATTTTTGTCTTTTATAAACAAGCGATTTTTAAGGTTCTAATGTAGAGATGGCCTCAATCACCGCAATCCGTTTATAATTCAAGGATACTACTTTTTTTTCAGAACAAACAACTTAAATTCCAGTTGCCACCCTAAAAAGTCACAGGCTCCAAAGACTAATTTTTGAAATGACATGATTTTTGGCATCTGGTAACTCACTGGAATAGTTGAATTTAATCCCTAGGGATCGAATTGCTAGCTTCGTTTTCTACCCTTGAAAAACGAGGATTAGAAATTCCTGAGAAGCTTCCTTTTTTTCTAGGGATGGTTTCATGGATTACTGTAAATCCATAATTTGAAGGGTATCCAAGCCTTGATTGAGGGTTACCTTTTTCCAAGGGGAAGATGGAAATAGGATTGAGGTCAACACCAACTCTCCGTCGTTCACAAAGAGTTCTATCGAAGAAGCATCCAAGAAAATACGCAAGGATTCTGCTTTCCAAGACATAGGAGCGGAATGAGCAGCTGCAAAATCCCGGTTGAAATTTATTTTTCCAGCTTTTTGGCGGTTTACAGTGACCAAGCCCATTTCTTTTGAAACCGTGATTTCTTCTCCTAATTCATTTGATAGTGTTAGGGAGAATGCTTCGTCACTGGTAACATCTGCCAAAATCTCAACTGCGGAAGAAGGAAGAAGTGATTCGGTTTTTGAAATGGAATAGGTTGCTTTTCTGAGTTTTTCTAGCTCTCTAGCTGGAGTTGATTTGAGGAGCAAGGTACCATCCACATCAAAAAGACCGATTTCTCTCGGTAAAGTCGTTGCAGAGCGCCAGGTCTTGGTAGGTACCACTTGTGCATAGTCCCAGTTACTCATCCAGCCGATCCACAAGTTTCGATCCTGATCTTTAGGAAGGTTGGACCAAGTCACCCCTGCATAATTGTCAGGTCCATAATCCAACCAGCGGATCATCGTATCATCCGGAGTGAACACCCCTTCTGCAAAGTCTCCAATAAAATATTGGGTGGCAGAGCCTTTCTGGGGTCCACCAGGGTTCATACTCACCAGCAGAACCCATTTTTGACTGCCGTCTGGCGCTTTCATTGGAATCAAATCTGGGCATTCCCAAACCCCTCCATGCGCACCTACGCCCTGTCCAAACTCGCCCAAAAGTGCCCAATCTTTCAAGTTGGGAGACTCATAAAACTGAATTCTATTCTTTACTGCCAGTGTCATCAGCCAAGCTTTTGTTCCATTTGTTTTGGTGATCTGTGTAACTTTTGGATCTCTAAAATCCCGAATTCCTGGATTTAGCAGTACGGGATTCGCTTCGTATTTGCTCCAAGTTTTGCCCTTATCCAGCGAATAAGCTAGTCCTTGCGTCTGGAAGTCTACAGCACCTGACTTTTCTCCAAGGGCGTCATGGTAGGTGAAAATCGCCACTAGGGGAGGATTGTCCTTGGTCCCCAATTCGGAACTGTTTTCCGCATCGTATACGGCACTCCCTGAAAAAATGGTTCCCAAACTATCGGGAAAAATAGCAATTGGAAGTTCCTCCCAGTTAAGCAAGTCTTTGGAAACTGCATGTCCCCAATGCATGGGACCCCATACGGTGCTATCTGGGTTGTACTGGAAAAACAGATGGTACTCCCCATCGATGTAGATCAAGCCATTGGGATCGTTCATCCAGCCTTTTGCAGGAGTGAAGTGGTAGGCAGGTCGGAATTGCTCCGAGGTGCTTGGCGTGAACTTAATTTCTTTTGAAGTACAGGAAACAAGGGTTACAGCCAGAGAAAAAACTAAAAATAGAAGCGTACGATACATTTTTAGGCAGGTTTATCCCTCAAAAATATCCTTTCTCACCGAATACCCGCTGTAGCAACCGATACTTTTCTTTTTTTAATCTATGAAGCTTGGTAGCTTTACGATGAATCTAACCTTTTTTTAATGAAAGGAATCATTTTAGCGGGAGGGTCAGGCACACGTCTTTATCCCTTGACGATTGCAGTGAGTAAGCAACTTATGCCGGTTTACGATAAGCCGATGATTTATTATCCCTTGTCCGTCTTGATGATGGCAGGGATTCAGGAAATCTTAATCATTACCACGCCCGAAGATTCGGCAGCATTTCAAAAGCTATTGGGTGACGGTTCCCATGTGGGTTGCCAGATTACCTATGCCGTACAGCCTAGCCCAGACGGTTTGGCTCAAGCCTTTATCATAGGAGAAGAGTTTATTGGAAAAGATAAAGTCGCCCTAGTGCTAGGGGACAATATTTTTTACGGTTCAGGCTTACACAAGACGCTACAAGAAAACACGAATCCAGATGGTGGAGTGGTCTTTGCTTATCACGTCACCGATCCAGAACGCTACGGGGTAGTGGAGTTTGATGCCAATCAAAAGGCGATCTCCATCGAAGAAAAACCTGCACAGCCTAAGTCTAATTATGCGGTGCCGGGTTTGTATTTCTACGACAACGAGGTGGTGGAAATTGCCAAGAATATCAAACCTAGTGTTCGCGGGGAATTGGAGATCACCGACGTGAATAATGAATACCTCAAAAGAGGAAAGCTTCAGGTGGCCATACTCAATAGAGGAACGGCTTGGTTAGATACCGGAACGCACCAATCCTTGCTGCAAGCATCTCAGTTTGTAGAAGTGATCGAAGAGCGTCAAGGCTTAAAAATCGGATGCATCGAAGAGATTGCCTACCGAAATGGATTTATTGGCAAGGAAAAATTGCTGGAAGCTGCCACCAAACTTGGGAAGAGCGGTTACGGCGCTTACCTAAGACGTTTGGTCAATTAATTTTATGATTATCCGCAATTATGCAAGTCGCACTAGTGGTGTGTATAACACTGCGGATAATTGTTGACAGTCCATGGACCGCGGCCCACAGGCGGTCAACGGTCCACAGCTCACTTAATTGAACCTCAAACCTTTTTTCTCTTGTTAGTGGTGAAAAAGCGGATAATCAGATTAATTTTCTTTTGACTTAAAACAAAAAAACCTCCAATCGGAGGTTTTTTTGTTGGGATACCTGGCATTAGATGATTTTTCGAACTTTAAACCAGATGAAAATCACAATTGAAATGCTAAGCATGGCCCCCCAGGTGAGGTAATACCCATATTCCCAGTTCAGCTCAGGCATAAACTTAAAGTTCATCCCATAA